>JAGFJK010000017.1 GCA_024102795.1 Pirellulaceae bacterium | reverse complement strand
GCGTCCGCGGCGCGGCGCTGGCGAATCCGCTCCAGCAGCGGCGCCGGCTCGCCGCGCTCCGAGCGTTCGCGCCGCTGCTCGAGCAACTGGCCGGCCAGATCCACGATCGATTCCGCCAGATCCGCCGTTCCCTCCGCGCCGCCACCGTCGCCGCCGCCAAGCAGTTCCGGATCGTCGTCCAGCAGCCGCGACGCGACTTCCTCCAGCCAATTCTGATCCGGCGGCAAACCAACGTGCGGGTCTTTCAACGTGCCACGTACCTGCAACACCAGCGGGCGACCCGCGATCCGCCGGGCCAGCGGCCCCTGAGCCAGCAGCGTGGCCGGCAAGGGAATGTCCAGTTGCAGATCGAGCGTTTCGTCGAACCCGACTGAGCCGCGAGTGGCGATCACCAACTGCTCGGACACCTCGGGCAACCCAAACCGCAGGCCGTCGTGATAAACCCGGCCGCCGCGGACTTCAAACCGCACCTGAGACTGATCGGCCAGCCGGATCCGCTGCCCGGCGGGCAGGTTCAGGAAACGGGCCAGCAGTCCGGTCACTTGCCGAGCCAGCGGACTCTTGCCGGCCGTTTCGACCGCATGCAGTTCGAGCAGCCCCTCGATCTCGGCCATTCGCGCCGCGGTTCCCGCTGCATCCGGGGTCCCCGCTGCATCCGGGGGCCCCGCCAAGGGAACGCGGAACTTGGTCAGCTCGAACGAAACGTCGCCGCGCACCTGCACCGCGTCGCCCAGCAGCGGCACGACCAGTTGCAAGCCCTGGTTGCACAGTTCAGGAGTCAATTCCTGATGATCCAGGAGCCTCGCCGGTTCGACCACCAGCCAGGGCTGAGCCGCCGTCTGCTCCACGCGAGCGGTCACCCGCACATGGTCAATCCGCACCACCGGCTCATCCGCCGCCGACCGACGCAAGCGAAAGGCCGCGTCCTGAATCGTGGCGGCGAACGTGGGCAGCAACCGCGGATCGCCGGCAGCTTCCGCGGCCTGGTCTGCCGCCGTGTGCGGTTGGCGCCGCGGCAGCGGCGGGTCGGACAAAACGACGTCGATCTCCGGACCATCCACTCGAATTTCGCCCAGATCGGGCAGCGCGGCAAACGTTCCCAAGATCGAACGCTGGCCCGCCACTCGCCGCACCGATACCCGACTGTCGCCCTGCCAGCGATGCAGGGTCAACTCTTCCAGCCGCAGCGGCGTGAACCAGCCGAATGCTGCCCTCCGCACGTCGGCCCTGATCGGCGTGCCGGCCAAAGCCCAGTCGACCAGCAGGTTGCTCAGCGGCGACCAAGACAACAGACTCGGCAAACACGCCACCAGCAGGCAGACCGCCGCCAGGCCGCCCAGCAGCCAGCGGCCCCAACCGCGGCGCCGGCCCGCCGGTCCGCTCGCCCTGGTCGCACCCTGCTGCTTGGCCACTGGCTGAGTTTCCATTAGTTCTCGCATCCAACGAAAGTGAAACGGGGCACCTTGTCGTCATCACGCTCCGCGTGGCCTGATGAAATCTGGCTGGGCAGCCGGGAGAGCTTTCGGGCGGGAGCTGTTCCACGTAGCATCTGTGATCAAGGGTCAGCTTCCGAGCAGGCGACACACAGAAACCAAAGTCCCTCTGGCCCCCTCCCCGGCTTCCGGGGAGGGCTGGGGAGGGGCTCTTCGGGGCTGATGAGGACACGACCACGCAATGAACCGCGACTGGGAACGACACGATCTTGAGCGATTGCTACGCCCTCACGCATCCCAACCGAGAAAACGCCATCGGCAACTTCCGCCAGCGGAGATCCAGAACTAGCAACGGCATAGGAATGTCGTGATCGTGGTCGCGCGGCCCCGGCGGCTAGTAGCTGAGTTTGGACCTTGTGACGAAGCGCCCCTCCCCAGCCCTCCCCGAAGCGGGGAGGGGGCCAAAGGGAGTTTAGTGGATGACCCGGCCATTCAGCTCCAACATCAACATGCAACATAAGCAGCCTGATCTACACACCCTAAGTCTTGACCAAAATCGGATAGTTCTTAGCAGGCCACGCGGAGCGTGATGCTTACCTTCGCGCGCTCAGCGCGTACAACGGCAAGCCCAGCAGCAAGGGAACCACGCCCAGCAGGGCCAGGCTGCGAGCGTAGTCGAGGCTGGAATACAGCATGAACAGGCACGTCGCGCAGAACACCAGCGGCGGCAATGGATACAGCGGCGTGGCAAACGGCCGAGGCCGCCGCGGGTCGCGGATCCGCAGGACGATCTGCGACAGTCCGGTCAGCAGAAAGAACAGCCAGAAGACCGGCGCCGTGCCGGCGACCAGCGTCTCGAAGCCGCCAAAATACTTCTCCCAAGGCAAGCCCGACAAGCCGACCGCAGTCAAGCTTCCGTCAATGGCCGCCCGGCCCCATACCGTGCCCACGGCAAACACCAACAACAGGCTGACCACGCCTTGAGCGACCAGGGAACCAATCGGCGCGCCCAGCCGATGATGCCAGTAGCCCAGCCAGGCCAGCGGCCGATGGTCGGCTCCCAACGAGACGTAGACCCGCGAGCCCGTCAGGATCAGACCGTTGATCGCGCCCAGTGCCGATACCATCACCAGCAGGCTGATCCCGCGAGCGCCCCACGGCCCGACCGCCCGCGCCGCCACGTCGGATGCCGGCGTCCAGCTTTGCCGAGCGCCCTCGAACCCCAGCGTCGCCAGGTATGCCGCATTGACCAGCAAGTAGACGACCGTGATCCCCAGGATGCCCAGCAGCAGTGCCAGCGGCAGGTTCCGCCGCCGATTCCGCACCTCGGCCGCCACGAACGCCGCATCGTTCCAGCCGCCATAGGCATACAACACGAAGACCAGCGCCAGCCCCAGACTGGGCTCCACATTCAAACGTTCCGCGGGCAATTGTGGCGCCGGCGTGGCGAACAGCCCCAGCCCGATCACGCCCACCAGCCCCAGCGTCTTCGCGCCGCTCAAGACGTGCTGCGCCGTCTTGCCGACGCCCAGCCCCAGCAGATTGGTGATCGTCAACACACCGATCGCGCCCGCCGCCAGCCAGACCGTCGACTCGTGAGGCAGATTCCACAAACCGGCCGCATAGTCCGCGAACGCATAGCCCATCGAACCGATGCTGCCTGTGAGGATCACGACCAGTTGCGCCCAGCCGAACAGGAATCCGACCCAGCGTCCGAAAGCCCGGTTCAGATACTCGTAGTCTCCGCCGGCGCGCGGATAGGTCGTCGCCAGCTCGGCGTAGCACAACCCGCCAATCAAGGACAACACGCCGCCCAGCACCCACAGGCCCATCCCCTGCCAAGCGCTGGTCACGTTCTGAAACACCAGCGTCGGCGACTTGAAGATGGCCGTGCCGACGACGATCCCGACGATAATGCTGACCGCATCCAGCATGCCCAGCCGTTCGGGCAGTCCGTCGAAGGCGTGCGACGCGGAGCGCGCGGACGGCGGAGCGGCAAGAGACGGATCGGTGGATGGGGGCGAGGATTCGGGTTGGATGCTTGGGCCTCGCTACGTGCAACTTGGAGTGTGGGCGGGGGAACGCCGTACGAGGAATCTCCCTCGCTGACGCGTCGGGCTAACTTGTCGGGTTAACTATCCGGTCGTCTGCTCAACGCACTTGCGCATGTAGGCGATGCTTTCCCTGGCCAGGCGTTCGGCCCCCGGCTTGTAATCGAACACCTCGACCGACACCCAGCCGGCGAAATTCACGTCCCGCAACGCCTGGAAGATCGGCACGAAATCCAGCTCGCCGAACCCAGGTCCCTGCCGGTTGGGATCGTTGGCGTGGAAATGCACGACGTGCTCGTGGTACTGCCGGACAAGCTGCGGGATCGGAGTCGGCTCGCTGCTCATCGCCAGGCAGTCCAGAATCATCCGGCAGCGGGGCGAATCGATGCGCCGGACCAGCTCCAGCGTTTCGGCGGCCGTCCGCAGAAAGTTGGTGGTCCCGGCCGCGAGCGGCTCGAATGCCAGCCGGACGTTCACCCTTTCCAGCCGCGGCAGGCACGCGGCGACCACGTCGGCGGCGTATTCCAGACCCTGCTCGCGCGTCACGTCCGGCATCAGGTTGCGCTGCTGGGGCGAACCAAAGACCAGCAGGTCACCGCCCAGTTCGGCACAGAACTCGGCCAGCGCGCCCAGGAAGTCGGCCGTCCGCCGGCGCACTTCGGCGTCGGGGCTGGTCAGATGAATCCCTTGAGTGCGGGCGAGCAGCCAGTGCAGGCCGACCACCTGCAGACCCGCCTGTTCGGCCTGCCGGCGGATCGTCCGCCGCCGCTCGGCCGACACTTCGTTCACGTCGTTGGCCACCGTGAACGGAGCGATTTCAAGTCCCTTGTAGCCGCACTCGGCCGCCAGCCCAAACGCCCGGTCGAACGGCATGTCGCCGAACGTCTCGTTACAGATCGCATACGGCGGATCGAATTTCCGGTCGTCGGCCCGCGCCCAACTCGCGCCGCTGGCGGTTCCCGCCAGCACGCCGGTCGCCAGCGTCGCCTGCCGCACGAACTCCCGCCGCGTGATGGGACTCTGCATGATCTGGAATCTCCGTTATGTGTAGTGCTGTTTGTCGCCTTTCGCCCCGCGAAAGTGGCAGCCAGTGGCGGGCAGCAGGTTCAAGCCGGACCCTCGATCGTACCGCGCACCGCGGGCCGGGCCTAGAACGCTGCCGCGAGCCGCTCAGGTGTCGGCACGCGACGCGGAGGATGGTACCATGGTCGGATACTTCGGTCGGCGCCCGCCTGGCAGACTCACCTGAGGGAAAACTCGCATGAACCTCCGCTCGCTCGCACGCCCGGCCACCGGCAACTGGACGGTCCTGACTCTGGCGGCCGGCCTGCTGCTGGTCTTGTCAATCACCGCGCCGGTGCTCGGCGAGCAATCCTGGCCGCAGTTGAAATTCGACCAGCGGCATTCGGGCAACGTGCCGGACCGGGACCTGCAACTGCCGCTGGGCTTGCTGGCCGCCATTCCGCTGGGCGACGGCATTTTCACTTCGCCCGTGATCGCCGACGGCTGCATCTATGCCGTGGATGGTTCCGGAACCGCCTGGTGCATCGACGGCCAGACGTTCGAAGTCCGCTGGAAGTTCACCTCCCGCGGCGGCCCGTCCGACGTGAACAATGTGTCCTCGCCGGCCGCCGTCGGACCGAACCTGCACTACGGCACGACCGCCGGCTGGTACTACGTGCTGGACCGCCAGGACGGGCGGCTGATCAAGGCGGTCGACTGCGGCGGACCCGTGTTCAGTTGCCCGGTGGTCCAGCAGCAGCGAGCGTACTTCGCCACGGTGGATGCCCGCGTGTTCGCGGTGGACCAGGCCGGCGAAGTCTGCTGGACGTGGGACTTCGTGCGGGAAGTGATCGGCTTTGAGGGGAATCCGTGGAGCGGCGACGACTGGCGGCAGTTCAAGCAGGGCCGGGTGACCTGGCGGGACCACTTCTGCTGCTCGCGCGACCTGGCCTGCTTTGGCAACACGGTCGTCATTCCCGCCGGCGGTCGCACCGTGTTCCTGGAGGATGCCGGCGACCAGCCGCGGCTGCGAGCGGTGGGGATGATCCCGAACTTCGCGGGCAGCGAGTATCCGGCCGCGTTCGGGCAAAGCATCGGCGAGCAGGGTGAAGTGTACGTGCAGTGGCATCGCCGCGATAACGCGGGCCGGGTCGAGGTGCTGAAGCTGGGCGAAGACAATCAAGTCACCACCGACTTCCTGCCCAGCACTCAGACGGCGATCAACCTGCCCGGACTGCTCAGCTTCAGCTCGGTCAGCATCCGCGGTTCAGACATCTATCGCTGCCGACCGGAGGAAGGCTATGGGTTCTGCCTGCACCTGCCGGGACAGGAACAACCACAGCGGCTGGGCGGATTCCCCTCGGTGGCCTCGCCCATTCTTACCCGTTCGCACGGCGTCTACGGCGGACTGGACGGGCGGCTGTACGTGGTGGATCTGAACGCGGGTGGGAACGAAGCGGGCGTGTGGTCGTTCGCCACGGCGTTCGGCCAACCGATTACCGCATCGGCGGCCGTCTGCGATGGCCGAGTGGTCTTTGGCTGCGAGGATGGTTACCTGTACGTGTTGGGGCCCGATGGCAACGCGCCGCTGCCGACGCGCCGCCTGGACCTGGAAACGATCCGCAGCCCGCTCACCGGCAAACTGGCCGGCCCGGAATTCGACTGGTACACGAATTACGGCGACCTTTCCAGCACGAACTTCAACGACCAGGGGATCGAGCCGCCGCTGAAGCTGAAGTGGATTCGCCGTTACCTGGGCACGTTCAAGCACCTGCCGGTTTGCGGCGGCGGGCGGATGTACACGCATACGTCCGAAGGCCAGGTGTTCGCGGTGGAGCAGGAGACCGGGCGGCTGCTGTGGCGGAAGTATTGGCCGGGCGTGTACCTGTCGTTCACCTCGCCAATCTACTTCCGGCACAAAGGCCAGGAGCGGCTGATCGTGCCGCAGGCCGGGATCCGCCAGTCGCGGATGCGCTGCCTGGACGCGGTAACGGGCGAACTGATCTGGGAAGCTCCGTTCAGCGGCTCGCCCAGTTGGAGCCGCCAGAATCCGCCGTTCATCCAGGGCAACGTGGCGATCTACGCTTCCGGTTCGGGCAGCTACGACGCGCAAGGCACCGATCCGGCGTTCGTGATGAAGGGCGATCCACGGACCGACGCCGCGGGTCGCGAGATCATGAGCTGGATCTACACGCACAACAACCCGTATTATCCTCGCGACAACAAACCGCTCATCTGGGCCTGGGACCTGACGACCGGCAAGCTGGTCTGGCAGCAGGATTTCTCCCAGTACGGCAGTGGCGGCAACGACTGCGGAGTCTGCCTGCTGGACGGCAAGCTGTACTATTCGACCTTCTTCGGCTACTCGTCCAGCAAGCGCAAACGCCGCGGTCTGCCCGACGGACCGAACGGCATCACGGCGCAACTGGATCCGGCCACGGGGCGCGTCGAATGGCTGACGACCGACTATTCGGTGACCGCCGGCTGCACGATTTCGGGACGCGACGGCCGCTTGTACCTGGGCGGTTACAACCAGCCCGACGAGGCGACGAACGACCGCTATGTGTTCTGCCTGAACGCGCGGGACGGTTCGCTGGTCTGGAAGTCCGATCCGGTCGCCTCGGCGGTGAACGTGATCACGATCGGCAAGGACTTTATCTTCTCCAACGCCTCGGGCCGCGACGGCCACGTGCTGGACATCCAGACGGGCAAGATCGTCTCGCGGTTCAACCAGGGCTACGCCTGCACGCGGTTCACTTGTTCCGGGCGGTATGTGCTGGGAGCGAACATGGACCTGATCGATCTGACCGACTCGAACCGGCTGGTCTCGACCGGTCCGACGGTCGATTCGCGGGAGTGCGTGGGAGCGACCGTTTCGAACGGCCGCATCTTCTACACGTCGCAGGCCAGCGGCCTGCAAGTCTCGCAGGTGGCCGGCGACGAAGCCCGGCAATTCGGCCCGCCCTGGCAGCGCTGACGCCGTAGCTGGAAGCCGAACGATCCGCCGGGCAAGCCGGCGGGACTTGAAGTGGAAGGGAAACAGTCGGACTTCAAGGGGATGTTCGCCGAAGCGGATCCCATGTAAAGCGCAACTTCAAGACTTACGCTTCTTCGCCTTCCATCGGGCTCGGCAGCTCCACCTGGTCGTACAGTTCGGCCAACGGCAGCTCGCAGCCGATTTCCGGCAACGGAACCACCGACTCAAGGCCCGCGTACGACTCGCGCGCAAAACCGCTCTCCTGCCGCCGGTAGACTACCACCGCGGCCGCCGTCTGCTCGACCAGCAAGTACACGCACAGCGAGTCGATCGACAGATAGGCGTCGCGCTTCTCCAATTCATCCGTCCGGCGAGTTGATTCGGAGATCACCTCCGCCAGCACCACCGGCGCATCCTGAAAGGTGTCGTCGGGCGGATTCAGCCGGCAGGCTACCAGCAGGTCGGGATAATAGAACCGTGTCCCCCGCGCTTGCTGGATGCGGACCTTCGTATCGGAGTTGAAGACCTGACAATCCCGTCCGCGAAGTCGCGTGCCCAGCGCCACCGTGCCGTTGGTCGCAATCCGATTGTGCGCGTTGGTCCCGCCCACCATCGCGTACACGGTGCCTTCCACGTACTCGTGCTTGCGACTGGCCGACTGCTCGCCGCGGAGGAAATCCTGCACGGAAATCGGGCGATCCTGTCGCACGGTGCTCATGCCGCTGGTCTCCTGGGACAACAGCCGTTGGCAGGCCGGGGGCCCATCACCACCGGATTCTACTCCACGCCGGTGCCGATCGGCGGGATCGGCAGGCCGTGCAGCGAGCAGATGGACAGCACGTGAGCCCGTGCGGCGTTGACAAACTCCAGCGGCTCGCCGCCTGTCAGCCGCAGAAAGACCATCAGCAGCGCCGAGTAGCCGCCGCCGCGCAGCCGCGCGTCCGGCCCGTCCCAGTGTAACAGTTGCTCCAGGCCATCTTCCACCGTCGAGTCGGCCAGGCGCTGGCGGATCTCGGCCGGCTCCATCGTCTGCTCGGCCCACTCCAGCAGCTCGATCACCGCTTGCTGGTAACCCTGCAAGTACGTTTCATCCAGCTCCGCCACCAGCAGGTCGCGGCCCACGGGCAACTGGTACAACTGATCCAGGAACTGTTCGACCAGCGCTCCGCTGATCACGTGCCCATGCTGCGGCGCGATCACTTCCACAGGAGGATCCAGAGCGCGAATCTGCCGCACGGCATACTGCAGCACCTCCCGCGACGGCATGTAAATCTGATGGAACTGGGCCACGCCCGCCCAGTCGCCTGGTTCGGCGAACAAGTGCACCCGGCCCAACTGATTCACGCCGCCGAACAGATCGCCGCTGAACAACACGCGGAGTTCCGGGTCATAAAAGGCCATCGCGCCGCGAAAGTGGCAGAACGGCGTGGGCACCAGTTGCCACCGCTTGCGGTTATCGACCGTGAACCAGCGCGAGCGGCCGGGGTTGGCAAACTCCACGCCTCCCGGCTGAATCCCCAGGTGCCGGACCAGCCGCCAGACATCCTCGGTCACCAGCATCCGCACCCGCGGGTTGGCCGTGCAGAGATGCTCCGAGTTGCCGACCACGTCGGGGTCTTGATGGTTCAGCGAGAAAGCCTGAATTTCGGCCAGGTCACCCACCAGGGCCCGCAAGTTCGCCGAGACCTGCGGAAAGTCGAGCCGGGAGCCCGGATCGACGCACACTCGCAGCGGCGGACCACCGTCGTCGAACACCCGCAGGTACGTGTTGCACTGCAGCAGCGACTCCGCATTGCGGTGACCGACCAGCCAGCAGTTGGCGACGACTTCCAGCGGGCGAGCGGCCAGGGGCGCTGCCGGCTGCCCGGCGGACTCAACGGGACTCATGGCGAGGGATTCTCCTGGGCCGGTTTCCGGGTTACCGTCTCCAACGCGGCCGGGCTGGCGGCCGGAGCGCCCGTCTCCGTCGTCGCTCCCACCGCTTCGTCCGACACGGGCGAAGTTGCCTCGGCCTCCAGCGACTTGGGCCGGCCGAATAAACCGAGCAGATAGGACGCGTAGCGGGCTGCCACGGCCGAGATACCGGCCGCCGGCGGCTCGGCGTCCGGCGGCTGCTCGGCACCACCCGACGACGCCAGCGCGATCGGCGGATGCTGCTGCCGATCGAGCTGCGAGCGCATCGTCTGCCAGCCCGCGCCGCCGGTGATCAGTTGCCGCCAGCCGCGGATCTGCTCGAACGACAACCCCGTGCTCCGCAGCATCTCCAGGTGGACCACGCGATCCGTGTATCGCACCTGCACGTCCACCTTGAGCCGCCCGCCCGCCGAATACTCGTACGTCACGTCAATCGGCCACTCCTGGCTCAACTCCGCCGGCAGGTCCCGCAGCGTGGCCCGACCGATCCGGGTGCACTGGTCCGGATCCGGGTTGTCGCCCTCCAGCACCACGATGGTGATCGACTTCTGCGCGTTGGCCTTGGTGACGAATTTCCGCGACGCCTTGGCCGGCAGGGCCGAGCCGCGGGGAATCAGGATGGTATTCGTCTTGCGGCCCGTTTTCTGATCCACTCCTTCGATCCCCAGGCTGTGGGTCGTCACGTTGGTGATGCGGAACCGCGGATGCTGGCCGGTCGCGGCGGCCATCGCCTGCACCTGGTGAGCGTAAATGGCCGCCCCGCGGGCGACAGCCTCTTCGGGATTGACCGTTGTGTCCGGCTGCTGGCCGCTCATCCGCCACAGCATCTGCCGCACCAGCGGCATCCGCGTCGCCCCGCCGACGAGCAGCACGCGCGACAGGTCGCTCCACTTCAGCCCGGCCTCGGCCAGCAGGCTTTGGCACATGTCGGCCGTGCGGCGAAACAGGTCGCCGGTGATGTCGGCGAACGTCTCGCGAGTCAGCGGCACTGCCAGCGTCTGTCCGCCATGTTCGATGCTGACCTGCGCGGCCTGCCGCAGCCCCAGGGCCCGCTTCGCCCGCTCGGCCCGCGCCAACAACTGCTCCAACCCGGCCGGATCCTGGCGTAAATCCACGCCATGTTGCCGAGCGAACTCGGCGGCCACGTAGTCGGCGATCCGGAAGTCCCAGTCGTGGCCGCCCAGGTGCAAGTCGTGGCGCGTGGCCAGCGTCCGCAGCCCGCCCGACTCCACCTCCAGCAGCGTCGCCTCAAACGAGAATCCGCCCAGGTCGAACACCAGCAGGTTCGTCCGCTGCGCGGGCGTCGTGCCAGGCGACAGATAACCACTGTACTCGCTGAACGCCAGTGCCGCGGCGACCGGCTCGTTCACCACGTCCAGCACGTTCAAGCCGGCCATCTGTCCCGCGTCCGCCGTGGCCTTGCGCTGCGGATCGCCAAAGAAAGCCGGCACGGCAATCACCACGCTCAACGCCGGCCCGTACCGCAAACTCAGATCCTGCCGCAGCTTGTTCAAAATGCATGCCTGCACCACCTCGCTCGGCAGCGTCGCTCCGTCGATCGGCGGCGACGGCAGGTTCTCGCCCAGGTTCCGCTTGATGCAACTGATCAGCCGCTGCGGATGCCGCCGCCCGCGCAACCGGGCTTCCTCCCCCACATACACCCGGTCATCTTCGAACAACACCACGCTGGGCACCAGCAAGTCGCCGTCAATGTCGCGGATCACCTCCGTATGGTGCGCTTCGTTCACTCGCGCAGCCATCGTGTTGGTCGTGCCCAGGTCGATCCCGATCGTGATGGGTGCAGGCGATGTCATGGCGGCCAAGGCAAGCAGGTAGGATGAAACGGATGCGATGCAAGCTGAGTTTCAGTAAGCTCGGCCGACGAGCGTCAGGGAGTGACCCGCTGGGCTTCGCCAGTCATCGGCACGAAGGCTACCGGCGCGACCTTCCACGAACGAGTTGTACCGTCGGCCTGCTTCTCGACCACCACCAGTGTCTGGTGCCAATCGCCCACGGGCAATACCAGACGGCCGCCCACGGCCAGTTGATCGACCAGCGGTTGCGGGATGTGCTTCGGGGCGGCGGCCACCACGATCAGATCAAACGGCGCCTGTTCGGGCCAGCCTCGATACCCGTCGCCATGCCGCACATGAACGTTCGAGTATCCCAGCCGCTCCAGCCGACCGCGAGCGCCCGCCGCCAGCTCTTCCACAATCTCGATACTGTACACTTCCGCGCACAACTCGGCGAGCACCGCGGCCTGATATCCCGAACCGGTCCCGATGTCCAACGCCTTGTCCGTCGGTTCCGGCTGGGCAAGCTGGGTCATCAGTGCCACGATGTAGGGCTGCGAGATCGTCTGGCCATGTTCGAGCGGCTGCGGCTCGTCCGCGTAAGCCACATGCAGCGAATGCGTCTCGACGAACTTGTGCCGCGGCACCCGCTGCATCGCCTCCAGCACGCGCCGATCCGTGATGTCGCGTGCCGCGAGCTGCGTGCGGACCATCGCCCGCCGCTCCGCCGCGAAACGCTCCTCCGCCTGATCCTCCGACCGCTCGTCCGCCGGTTGTCGTCTCGATGTCCACATCTCTTGCCGCGAACTTTCTGTTTGAGGACTCACCGCCGGCTGGCAACCGCCGCTCAACATCAGCATGGCCATCAACAGCCCGCCCTGCCAGCCGGCGCGCGCACTTCCGGTCACGGTCATTGGCGCCGAAGCCTCCTCTGGAAGAGTGGCAGATTGCAAGTCATGTGCCGATGATGGCTCGACGGTGGTGTTGGGCCGGTGGGTTGTCAGTTGTCAGTTGTCAGAAAGAGAATGCCGAGCCTTCAGACCGTTGGTGATGGGCCTTCGCTTCGGCGAGTGTTCCCCCTTGATATCCCTCTGGCTCCCTCCCCGCTTCGGGGAGGGTTGGGGAGGGGCCCGCGGGGTTAGAGCGGACAACGCGATGTCCAATGCGCGCTGTGGCATGCAGGGCCTGCGGATTCGGAGTGGTTCGTGTTCCGAATCCGGGTTCGAATGGATGCGTCCAGTTGGTAATTGAGCGGATTCGACGGGTGCTTGTTAAGTGTGAGTTTGGAACGAGTGGCAAGAGCCCCTCCCCAACCCTCCCCGGAAGCCGGGGAGGGAGCCAGAGGGATATCAAGGGCAGGAGCGCTCGCCGAAGCGGAGGCCGTCCAAGTTTCCTCGGTTGTCGTGCCAAATTCGCTCAACAAGACAACTTCTAAGCTGCACGACCTCCCATACGGAGCGCGGCGCTCAACCTTCGTTGGCGCTCGACGCGGGTGGTTGCCAAGAGACCAATTGGACGGCGCTTCGAGCGGAACAGCCGGTGCAACCCACTGCGCATCCGCCGACCGATTGTGCCGCCGCCGCACTGTCGCGCGCGAAGGCTGAGCGGATAAGTCTCACAGCGCGCCATATCAGCACACCGCTGGCCCAGGCCACGCAGGCCAAGGCGACCGCTTGCTGCCAGTCCCAACCGCTCATCGGATCGCTTCCACTCTACAGCAACCACCGACTGCCCACCTGGTAGGTCAGCAGTGCTCCCAGGTAAGCCAGCGCCGTCATGTAACAGAACGTGAACACCGGCCAGCGCCAACTGTTCGTTTCGCGTTTGATCACCATCAGCGTCGCCCCGCACTGGGCACACAAGGCAAAGAACACCATGACCGACAGGGCGACCGGCACATTATATACCTTCCGGCCATCGGGCCACGTGGCCGCCTGCATGGCGCCCATCAGCGATTCGTCCTGCTCGCTTACGTCCCCGCCCAGGCTGTAGATCGTGCCCAATGTGGCGATCACCACTTCGCGAGCGGGAAACGACGCGACCACGCCCACTCCCAGCTTCCAATCCCAGCCGAGCGGCCTGACGACCGGTTCGATCGTCCGCCCGAGCCGCCCCAGAAAGCTGTCCGCAATCAAGCGGCCGCTAAGTTCGTTCCGCAACGGGACAAGCGCCGACGACCGCTCGTCACCCGGCTCCAACGACTCCAGTTGCGCCTGCACCCGATCCAGTTCCGAGTGATCGCCTGGAAAGTAACCGGCGGCCCAGACCACGACGCTGGTCGCGAAAATCAACGTGCCAGCTCGCGTCACGAAGGCCCGGCCCCGGTCGTAGACGCGATGGGCGACCACCAGCAGCGACGGCCACTTGTAGCTGGGCAGCTCCATCACGAACGGCGGCGTCTCCCCGCGAAACAGCGTGCTCTTCAACAGCCAGGCCACCGGCACCGCCACCAGCACACCCAGCGACGAGACGGCGAACAAGACCAGGCCGTGCAGCGAAACCCAGCCGCCCGCGTAGGTCACGGGCGGAATGAAGGCCCCGATCAGCAACACGTAGACCGGCAAGCGAGCGGAACAACTCATCAGCGGAGCGACCAGGATCGTCACCATGCGGTCCCGAGGGTTCTCGATCACGCGCGTGGCCATCACACCCGGCACGGCGCAGGCGAACGAGGACATCAGCGGCACGAACGACTTGCCGCTCAACCCCACCCGCGTCATCAGCTTGTCCATCAGGAACGCGGCCCGCGCCATGTAACCACAGTCTTCCAACACGGCGATGAACAGAAACAGCAGCAGGATCTGCGGCAGGAACAGCAGCACGCCGCCCACTCCCGCAATCACGCCATCGACCACCAGGCTGCGCAGCGCGCCAGGCGGCAATACCGCCTCCACTCCGCCGGCCAGCAGCTCCTGCAGCGCCTCGATCCAACCCATGAACGGCCCGGCCCAGGTGTAGAGCGCCTGGAACATCAGGAACATGATCAGCCCGAAGATCGCCAGGCCCGCGATGCGGTGGGTCAGCAGCCGGTCGAGCTTATCACTGCTGGAATCCGCCCGTCGCTCCGCATGCGTGGCGACGCCGTCGAGCAGCCCGCGGGCCCACTGGTAACGGATGCGGGCCTCGATCGCCGGCACCTTGCAGCCGGCCTCCGCCAGCCGCTGCCGGGCCTCGGCCAGGTACGGCCCCAGTTCGGCGGCCCGCCGAGCGAACTGCTTCTCGACGTAGCCGCCCACGTCCAGCAACAGCCGCTCGCGCAGGTACAGCGGCACGGGCTGGCCGTCTTCGTCGCGTTCCAGCAATGCCGTCAGCCGCTCGCATTCGCCGTAGAACGCTTCGGGAAACAGCCGCGGCCGCGAATTGACCGAGTGGTTCTGCGCCGCGGTCACGATCGCGTGGCGTACGGCGTCGAGCCCTTGGCGGCGGTGCGCTTCGGTCGTCAGCACCGGGATTCCCAGCCGCTGCGACAGCCCCGCCACATCCACCCGCACGCCGCACTGCTCGGCCAGATCCCACATGTTCAGCACCAGGATCGCCGGCAGCCCCATGTCCAGCACCTGGCTCACCAGGTACAGGTTCCGCTCCAGGTTCGAAGCATCGGCAATGCAGACCACCAGGTCGGGCCGCCGCACGTCGTCGCGCCGCCCCAGCAGCACGTCGACCGAGACCATTTCGTCCAGCGACCTCGGAGCCAGGCTGTAGGTGCCAGGCAAGTCGATCAGGTCGATCGCCCTGCCCTCCCACTTGACTCGCCCGACTTTCTTCTCGACCGTCACACCCGGAAAGTTGCCGATCCGCGAAGTCAGCCCCGACAGGGCGTTGAACACGGTACTCTTGCCCGTGTTCGGATTGCCGATAAACGCCACGCTCAGCGGCCGAGCGGCATTACTGGCAGCGGCGTCTTGCGGGACGGGGCGAACGGCCATGCGGGGGTTACCGGCGGAGTTGTGAAGGAGTGTGCTTGGAATTCCGCTTGCAGGACGGGGCCGAAACCCGTCACGCTGCTGGATCACTCGGCAGCGGTTCCACTTCGACCCGCTGTGCCTCGCGAATTCGCAGTGACAACCGGTAGCCGCGGATCTCGATTTCCAGCGGGTCTCCCAGGGGAGCGAAGCCCAGCATGCGAACCCGCTCGTCGTCCAGCAAGCCCATTTCCATCAGTCGCATCGCCAGCGGATCGTCTCCGTGGATGGCGACGATTCTGGCCACTTGCCCTTCCGCCAGCCGGTCCAAGGTCTGCATTGGTTCAATCTTTGCGTTGACCGTCGCCTTTCGCTCCGCCATAGTCGCCTTTCGCTCCGCGAAAGTAGCGAGCGCCTTTGAGCGACCTTCCCTCGGAGCGGAATCCAAACTAATCCAACGCTACTTTCGCGGAGCGAAAGGCGACTAAGCGCCAAGCCACCGGGCGAGCAGTCGCGGTCTGGGCTCAGCCGCCGCAGACGGCAGGCTGCCGGTCCCGGGCACGCCGCAGCCAGTTGACTTAGGATCGGCTCCCGCCGGCGTTCCCCCGACCAGCTCCCGCACCGGTTCGACCAGGATGGAGGCCACGTTGTCGCCCCGGAAACTGACCCGGCGATTTTCGATCGCCAGGATGCAGGGACTGCCTTGCCGCAACATCAGCACTTCGATCCCCACCCGGACGCCCATCTCGGCCAATCGCACCACCAGATCGTGATCGCCATCCACGGCGACCACCCGACCAACTTCGCCAGGGGTGAGCAAATCGAGCGGGATCACGCGAGCGGCCTTATGAAGATTTCCAGGCGGGTGCCGCGGCGACCATTCGCCGGGGCGCTATTGCAACTGAGTCTCAGTAGCATCTATCGGCCATTGTAGCGGCCGGCGGCCGGCGAGTCGAGAGGCGGAAATAAATCGGGGGCGAACCACGAAAAACACGAAACACACGAAAAGAAACCTGCCGGCTGGCGAGCCGACACTTGAGGGAAAAGATTGCTGGTTCTTCGCCTCCGTCCACTCTTCTCTTCTCCCCTCGTTCCTCGATCGTGTACTTCGTGATTGCCCTTGCGGCAGCAAACGTCCCGGATGCAATCGGTGTGACTAAACGGGTGGGCACGGCGGATGCCCAGGCCAGCGCGCAGCGCAAACGTCAGCAGTTGCCACGCGAAACGACGCCGGACGGTGCGAAGCGGTGCGACGGGCGAGAAACGGCGGGCGGGGAAGGGGCCGAGCGGAACCCGTTGGGAATTGCCGACTTAGGCGACGCGGTGCGGGACGGTGCGACGCCCCGCGAAAGTGCCCCCCGAAGGACTCGAACCTTCAACCCATTGATTAAGAGTCAATTGCTCTGCCGATTGAGCTAGAGGGGCCGCTCCGTCGACGCCTGCGGCGCGACTGGAAACCACGGAGTATATCAGGTTGCCGCGGAGTGTCAAAGTGGCTTGGCTCACCCGGTCGCCGGCGGCGACCCGATTGAGGACAATCGGGATACACTCATGGTGGAGCGATTGTCCCCAATCGCTCGCCCGGTCGCCGGAGGCGACCCGATTGAGGACAATCGGGCTACACAGTTGGTGGAGCGATTGTCCCCAATCGCTCGCCCGGTCGCCGGAGGCGACCC
>JAGFJK010000007.1 GCA_024102795.1 Pirellulaceae bacterium | reverse complement strand
CAACGCCACGTCGCCCAGCGCCCGCGCGGTGATCGTCCCGTCGCGCAGGCCGCCATTGGCCAACTCGACGCCATGCGTCTGGATGGCCAGCGGCTCGGTTGGCGATCCGATGGACCCCAGCTTGCTGTGGATGGTGATGTTTCTGCCAGTCACGTTGGGACCACCGTCGTTGGTCGCGGCGGCGGTCAGGCTGCCGGCGGCATCAAGTACGACGTCGCCATGGCCTTGCGACCCGTCGCCGGCGGCCACCACGCCGATCGTGGCCCCGGAGTTCAGGTTCAGATGCACGCCCTGCTGTCCGGCCAGCGCATTCAGCTCGCCTCCGCCCAGCGCCAATGTCAGCGGTTGAATACGGCTGCCGATGCCACCGGTGGCCGACAAGTCGAGGTCCAGGGTCACGATCCTGGAGTTCGAATTCGCCGAGATGCCGCCGCCCGACGAGATGCTGGTGTGGTGGGCGCCTTGAATCGAACCGGCCAGTCGTACCGGCGCGTCCGAGTTGATCGCCACGTTGGCCGACGATGCGACGCCGCCAAAGCTGATCTCGATGGGATTGTCGGCCCGGACCGAGGAGGTCAGCGTCAACGAGACCTCGGTCGGATAGTGAAAGAACCAATCGAAGCTGTTGTGGCTGGCCTGGTTCCGGTCGTATTCGGCGTGGATCACCTGGCTGGAAAGCACGGCGCCCGTGATCGTCTGCTGGAACAAGGGGTCGGCCGGGCCGCTGATCAACTGACCGGCGGGATCCGAAAAGTACGTTGTGGCCGAGGACTGAAAGTAAAAATTGCTGATTGTCTGTTGCGAGGTCGAACCGCCGGTCGCGCCCGTGAAACCGATATAGGCCGTGGAGCTGCCCAGGATCTCGGCCAGATCCAGGTTGTTGTAGAACCGCGAGTGAGACCGCCCGAAGGAACTGGACACGATCTCTTGCAGTTCGCGGCTGGCGGCGTCATAGATGAGATTGACGTGTATCAGCTCGCCGCTGGATGCGTCGACCGCGCCCGTCGAATGGTACGATCCGGTGGCGCCGTCGCGGACGAAGTTCGTGCCGATCGTGAGGCCGTCGTAGATGTTGATCTGGAACGCGGCGCTGCCTCCCGCGATGCCCGCGTAGCCCAACCCGCCGCCAACCGTGCCCAGAGCGTTGAGCCCGGCGTTCTGAAAGACGAACGCGACGCCGTCCCCCGCCCGATCTCCGCTGGCCTGATAGGTGAAACTGAGCGAGAAATCACCGATGGTAACCGGCGTATTGAACCAGGCACTGCGGGCTTGCGAGCCCTGATTGTCCGTCAGTGTCAGCATGTCGTCGGCGACCGGAGGGGACGAGATGTTGTCGTCGTTCACCGTCCAGCCGCCGCCATTGCCGCCGAAGCCGAGTACCTCGCTTGATTTGTGGACGAAATACTGCCACGGCTGTTGCGAGGAGCCCTCCCATTGCCAGTCGTCAAGAGACCAGCCTGGCGAATTGGGTGTTCCGTGGGACTGGCGTTTCAACCTGGCGGTTTGTTCCCATTGCCACCGCAGACCGGCGGCGGGTTGGTAGTTGACCGTGGTTCCAGGCCGCGTGCCGGTGACGGTCAACTGGTCGAGCGTCGCCTCCTGAGGCCCGGTGCGCACGACAATCGGCTGGCCCGGTTCGTAGACATAAAGCGTTTGATTGGAGCTTGCCGGCTGGTTCGTGTCGATGATTCGCACCTGGCTGGCGCCTCCCGATCCGCCGGCATCGATGTTCTGGATGACCAGCGGGATGCCGGTCTGATTGTTGACTGTGACATTCCCCACGCCTCCCTGCAGATCGATCGCGCCGTTGGGATTCGTGCTGATGATCGCGCCTCGCAGAGAGACGACGCCTCCCGTGGAGATATTGCTCACCTCCGACACCGTGATCTGGTTACTCGCCGCGTCGTACATCGCCGTGATCCGCGAGTCGCCCGGATTGACCGCCGACAGATCGTTCAGTGGAATCACGTATTGGGGATTCCGTTGGCTGCCCTCAAGGTACTGCTGCCGATAGGCCAGCAGCGGCGCCGCCAGTGAAGCGGGCAGCACCACGGACCAGTCGGTCGGCACTCCCGTGGTCTGAATCCTGCCATTGAGATCGATCGTGGCGGCGGTGATCGAGACGGAGCGGGCCTGGACCGCCGGCGGCGCGTCGTCGGGCGGCAACGAGGCGGAAGTGTAGTCCGAGGCTGACGTGGCCAGCGACAGGACCGGAATGTAGGGGAAATGCCCCCGGGTTTCGCCATCGTCGGGACGGAAGGAAATCTGGTAGGCGTCGCTCCGAGCGCCGTTCGAGGCACTGGCGGTCAGTCGGCTGTTGGTGGCCAGCGAATCGTCTCCACCGCTGTCGGGCCCGTCGTAGGCCACGCCGTCGCCGATAAAGACATAGCTGTTGCCACCGGGCGTCACGTCGTGCGAGTCGGCCGATTGCCACTGTCCGACAAGCTGGCGCGTGAGATCGTCGGACGAGCCGAAGCTGCCGTTGGCCCACCAGTTGGCTACATAGGCGACGGCCGCGTCGGCATTCAGGGTGGATGCGTGGGAGGGATTTCCGCCCGGCCAGATCATCGTGTCCTGCCAGTTGGAATAGGGGTTCGTGCCCAGGTATTCCGCGGCGGGCGGGGGAATTGAAATGGCCACGTTGCCATGAGGCGCCGTGATGCTGACCTGCTGGCCATAGATCGTGGCCGACTGGCCCAGCGAGCCTTGCAGGTTGGTGATGGACACGCTGCCGCCCAGGTTGGAAATCGTGCCCGTGACGAACAGGGCAGGACCGGTGTCGGCGTCGCCGACCGCGCTTGCATAGGTCTGTTCGATCGTGACCTCCGCCGTTGGATCGGCGGGATCGGCCGCGATCAGGCGCGTGACCAGGCCTTGGTTGACCGAGTTGTCCGCGACGGACTGGCCGTTGATGACCACTTGCCCCATGGTGGTGTTGGGGATTGCTATGGGGCCGAGCACCAGGTAGTCGGGACTCTCGTTCGTGACGCGGATCTTGGGGCCGAAATAGGCGCTGATCGTGCCGCTGCCGGGCTGCAGATCGCCGTCCACCGTGACCGAACCGCCGGAAGCCAGCAGCGGGCCGAGCGTGAAGGACCCGACCGGCGCCGCCGCGCTGGACACGCCCGGCAGCAGCAGCGAGGCGTCGGACGAAGTGAAATGCGACTGGATGAACTCCGGCGCCGAGAAATCGCCGTCGAACTCCGCGGAATTCGTGACGATGGCGTCCAGCGGCAATTCCGCCGGTCCGCTGGATTCCACGATCAGAGTCTGGCTGTAAGTCCCGGCCGACGAGTCGTCGGGGATGGTCAGCGTGAGTTGATGGAAAGTGCCGGCCAGGATGTCGCCGTGCAGCGTGACGTTCGTCGTGCTGTGGACCGTCGCCGAATCGCTGGTCGGCGAACCAAGTCCATTCCACTGGCTGGTGGAGGACTGCGTCCCCGTAGCGCCGCCGTCCACGGCCGAGATGCGCACGTCGCGGCCGGCGCCGATGATCGTGTCCCCGGCGATCTTCAGAACGGCGCTGGCCGTCAGCGTGGTAGTGGACTCGGCGCTCGGGATGGTAATGCCGCCATAAGCGTAGGCCTCGGCGTTCGAATCACCCAGGATGGCGGGACTGGTGAAGCCCGCCGGATCGTTGCCGGCGGTGAGGGTCACGTTGCCAAAGGCCTGCAGCGTCGAGCCGGTGCCAACGTTCAACGACTGACTGGCGTTGACGCTGGTCGTTGCATGCGCATCGGCGGTTCCCGCCAGGCCGCCGGTGTTGGCCTGCGAGGAGGTACGAGCGTTGGCCGCGGTGAAGGCGCCGGCCGCCAGGTTGCCCCAGGTGGCCAGGTTCGCGGCGCTGCCGATGGAGACCGAGTTGGTGATGGTGGCTTCGATGGTCGAACTGGTTCCACCCCCTTCAATCAGTCCGCCGGTGGACAGCAGGACCAGATCCTGCGCGTCGAGGCCGCCGTTGGCGGTGATCGAGATCCCGCCGGCGTTGGTGAAGGGATTGGTGCCCGAATGAATAGTCACCGAGTTGCCGATGGTGACCGTGGCGCCGCCGTCGGTGCTGGCGTGGTTGCCGGCCGCGTCGCCGCTGATCACTCCACCGGCCCCGGCGTAGGCGCTGGCGCCCTTGTTGATGTCGCTGGCGTTCGGATTCGCCGACTGCAGGATCTGGTTCGAAGCGGCGATCGTCACCAATCCGCTGGCATTAATCGACGTCCCGTTGCCGATGGTCACCGTAGTGTAGGTGGTGTCGTTGTTCCTGGCTTCCGCGCCGCTCGCTCCGGCGATCGACGCGTTGATCGAGTTGACCGCGGGCGCGTAGTCGCTGCTGTGCGAGGCGAGGATGGCCACCTGGCCGGCATGGATCGAGCCGCCAGTGATCCCCGCCGTGGCGGTGGATGAATTGTCGGTCTTGGCGGAGGCTCCGTCGCCGGCCACGACTCCCCCCACGCCCGCGATGGCCCAGGCGGCGTTGCGATCGTTGCCGGTCGCCTGCACCACCAACGCGCCGGTGCGCGAAACGCTCATGACTGGCGAGGCTCCCAAAGTGGCGGACGTCGCCACGTTGGAGGTCGCCGTGCTGTCATTCCCGCCGGCGGCGATGTAGGCCAGGGTGACACCCAGCGACTCGGCGGACTGCAGCGTATCGCTGACCGCCGAGATCACGACATCCCCGTCGGGAAGACCAACGTGCTGACCCGTGTAGGCGCTCACCGAGCCCGAGGTGGTCGCCGTGCTCTTGGCCGCGTCCACACTTGCCAGAATCGCGCCGGACCCGGCCACCGCCGAAGCGCTGGCTGTCGCATCCCCGCTGGCACTGCGCTGCTGGGCCGCCCGCACGGTCAGGCTGCCAGCCGCCAGCGACGCGTCGTCGCCCACGTAGGCGCTGATCGTTCCGTCCAACGTGGAATGCGAGACCGACCCGGCGATGGCCGCGTCAATCGCACCCACGCTGGCAGCCGCGCCGGTCGCATCGGCGTCCAGAGCCGGCGTCTGCTCGGCCAAGATGTCGACGTCGCCACCGGCCTGTATTCCGGCGCCCCCGCCCACGTTCGCGGTGACGGCAGTGGTCAAATCGTTGACCGAACTGGCTCCGCTTCCGGCCAGAGCGATACTGAGCGGTTCTTCCGGGTTGAGGGAAACCGCAATGCTGGCGGCGACCGCGACGCTGTGGGCGGTGGCGGTCGGATCAGAAGCCGCCGTCAGCTTGACGCCGCCGAATGGTGCGGTGGCTGTGGTCGAGTCCGTGCCGCTCGATGATCCGATCGAGGCGACGGCGGTCGGGTAGTCCGCCGAGGGATCGTTCTCGTCCTTCTTCTGAGTCACGGTGTTCCGGGCCAGCGCCACGCCGACCGCCAAGGCCACGGCCGCCTCTCCGCCGAACGAGAAGCCCAGGTTGCCGCTGCCGCTTCGGGCGGTGTAGTCTGGATCGTCCGTGGCCGACACCACGATGGCGTCGTCGCCGCTGGCATCCGCCGTGACCGTGCTGCCGTTCTGGATCGTGGCGATGGTGGTGTTGCTGATGTCGTTGTAAGCGGCCGCGCCCGAGCCGGCGGCGGCCACACCCAGGTCCCCGAAGGCCAGCGAAACCTCCACGCCGAAAGCCAGGGCGGACACCTGCGGCTGGGACGTGCCGCTCACCGAGATGCCGCCGCCGGCCTGGATCACCGCCTGGTCGATGGTGGACTGAGTCAAGTTGGAAACGGAGTTCTTCGCCTCGCCCGCTCCGATCGCGGGAGCAATCGCCGATTTACCAACACCAAGACTCAAGCCGAAACCGCCGCCGTTGGCTTCGATGGTCGAGCTGTCTTGGGCTGACAGACTGACATTTCCCGCGGCCGTCACGCTGCTCCCGCCGCGGATTGCGGCGACCACCGAATTGTTGAGCGTGTTGCCCGATCCCGCGCCGGCGCCGGCAAATGTGACGCTCCATCCGGTGCTGCCCCCGGCCGCCACGCCACCCGCGACCGTCACGGCTCGCACCGAATAGCCCCCGTCGGGAGGCGCGGCCTGAGACGTCAACTCCACATGGCCGCCGCTATGCACGGTGGAGCTGGCGATCTCCGCGGTGACCGAGTTCGACACGTCGTTGATCACCACGGAAACACCGATCGCCGGCGCCACGCTGAGCGCCGAGCCCTCCTCCTCCTCCGCGCCGCCCGTGGTGAGGGCGATGCCGAACGCCAGCGTCCCGGCGGCGCCAACCACCGACGAACTGACCGTGGCCATCATGGTCAGATCGCCGCCACTGGTGACCTGACTCGGTGTGCCCGTACCGTTCTGGTTGGAATCCGCGATGCGGGCCGTGGTCGTATTCCGCAGATGGTTGCCGACGCCCGAGCCGGCGCCCCCGAAAGCGATCGCCCCGGTCTTGCCCTTGGCGATGGCTCCCCCGACTCCAACGGCCGCGGATTGGATCTGGGAACTGTCCGTTGCGTTCAAACCGGCGTTGCCGCCGCTATCAACCGACGCGCCCAGGATGGCGGCCAGGGTATCGAGCGAAATGTCGTTGAGCGCCAGCGCCGCGCCGACGTCGGCGCCGACTCCCGTCCCGCCACCCAAGTCCACGGTCACCGCCAGGCCTCCGGCAACTGCTCCGCTGCGGGAGGTATTGGAGGCCGCCAGCGTGACACCGCCGCCCGTCGTGGTCACAGCGGCTCCGTCCTCGATCAGCGCCTCGATGCTGCCTCGCAACGTATTGCTCGATCCGGCTCCGGCTCCCGCGATTCCAAAATTGGCCCCCTTTCCGCGGCTGGCGTCCAGCGCTCCAGCCACGGCCCAAGAGGTGAGCGTGGACGACCCTGCGGCCGTCACGTTCACATCGCCGGCCGTGCGGACCGTGGCACTCTCGATGCGCGCCGATACCAGCGATTGGTCGGCCTGGGGCTCAATGCGGTTCAGGGCCGCCGACGCGCCGACCGCCACCGTCACGCCGCCTTCGAACAGATCGAAATCGAAAGCCAGCGCGCCGGCGCCCGCGGTGATCGACGACGTATCGACGGCCGTCACATTGGCCGGGCTGGTGCTGCCGGACGCGGCGGAAGTGGTGACCGTAGTGCCCGCGGAGATCTCGGACTGCGTGCTGCTGGTCACCTGGTTGCCCGCGCCGGAACCGAGCAACGAGAGGCTGAACCGCTCGTTCGTCACGCTGCCCGATATCCCCACGGCCACCGCCACGATGCTCGGCGACGACTTCGCCGTGACGTCGATCGACCCGGACGAGTCGACGGTTGCCCCCCGGATCGCGGCCCCGACGGTATTGTCCAGGTGATTGCTGGCGACCGCCGCGCCCATGGCGCCCAGGCCGTCGACGCTGATGGAGACGTTTCCGGCGCCCGTGTCAATGGTCGAGCTGTTGATGGCCGACACCGCCAGCCCCGCCGACTGCGTGGTGCCGCCGTCGATCAGCGCCTGGGTCGAGGTTGTCAACGTGTTGTAGACCACCGAACCGCCCAGCGTAAACTTGTTGGCCAGGTCGATGCCGGCGGCCCCGGCCGTGATTGCCAGGTTGGAAGTCGCCAGCACGTCCAGGCCGCCCGTCGTGGCCGCGGCCGAGGAATCCTCGATCGAGGCCAGCACGGTGCTGGAGAGATTGCTGGCCGTCACGGCCGCTCCGACCGAGGCGCCGTTGTTGGCGAACGTGACCTGTCCCGCGCCGGCCACGATTGCCGCGTCGTCCGAACTGGACAACAGGAAGCTGCTGGCTTGAACCATGGAGTTGTCGCGGATGTGGGATTCCGCGCTGTTGTCCACGACGGTGACGACGACCGCCCCTCCGAGTGCAAACGCATCGGCTTGCCCTCCTCCCACGGCCACCGTGGTGCTCGCGCCGCTTTCCTGACTGACCACCGACAGGCTGCCGTCGGCGGTGATCCGCGAGCCATCGACCGACGCCAACAAGTGGTTGGCGATGTTGTTATAGGCGACTCCAGCCCCGATCCCCGAGGCATGGTTCGTGGCGATGGCCACGCCCCCCGCGCCGGTTCCAATCGTTGAATCGTCGATGGCGGTGATCGACAGGTCGCCGCCGACGTTCACTTCGGGGCAGTCGGCGCAATAGGCCTGGATGATCTGGCGGACATAGGCCATCGTCAGGGCGCCACCCAACGTGAAGCTCGCCGCGCCCGCCCCTCCCACTGCGACGGCAATTAGTTGGTTGTCGACTTCGATGGCGTTGTTGAGATCGAGTTCGAAGCCGAAGCCCGTCGTCCCATCGATGGCAACCCGCGTCACGTCGGGCAACGGCGCCGTCGGTTGGAACCCGGCCGCGATCCGCAGATCGCCGGCAACGTCCACCCGCGAGTTCTGGATGTACGCCTGGCTGGAACTTTGAGGCGCGGGAGAACCGTTGGGGAAAGCCGGATCGCTGCTATCGAACGACTGGCCGACGTAGTTGTAGGCGACCGCGGCGCCCACGGCCGCATCGCCTCCAAGCGAACTGTGGCCCGACAACGCTACGGCCCCGGCCACCGCGATCAGCATCGCCGACTCGTCCGCCGTGACGATCAGATCACCCGCCGCGCCGACCGTGGCATCGTTCACGTAAGCGGCCAAAGTGTTGGTGATCGAGTTCACGGTCACGGAACCGCCGAACGCCAGGTTGTCCGCGCCCGCTCCACCGGCGGCCACGGAGATCAACGTCGGACTGGACGAGACGGATACAGCCAGCGAGCCGCCCGCGGCGCTGACCGTCGAGCCGTCGACATAGGCCAGGATGGTGTTATCGATCAGGTTGTAGCCGACCGCGGCGCCGATCGCCAAGGCACTCTGACGCGTCACGGCCGCGCTGCCGGACACCGACACCAGGTACGAACTGTCGCTGGCCGCGATGGTCGAACTGCCTCCAGCCACGATTTGCGACTGGTCGGACACGTGGGCGTCGAGCGTCGTTGTGATCTGGTTGACAGACGCGTTGCCGGCACCGGCGGCCCAGGCGCCGCCTTCGGCGATGCCCAGCGCCACGGCCAGCGATCCGACGTCGGCCTGCCCCGCGGCGGCGAGGTTCACGTCGCCTCCGACATTGAGTCGCGTCGCGGAGCCGAACGCGGCGACGCCGTGTTCGATTGAAATGTAGCCAAACGAGACTCCAATGCCGGCCGATCCTCCGACCCCCGCTCCACCACCGATAGCCACGTATATCGTCTTGTCCGTGGCGGTTACCTCCAGATTGCCTCCGACGTCGCCCGCGACGCCCGACAGATAGGCTTGCGTGTCGCCCGAAAAGAAAGCGAGGGACACCGATCCGGCGACCTCCCAACTGGACTTGTACGTTCCCGACGCGGAACTGGTGGCGGTCAGCGTGCCCAGGTAGTTATCGCGTTCGGCTTGGACCGACAAATCACCGGCCACCGACAACTGGGCCGCGCGAATGAATGCGGAGGTCGCGCCATCCAGATTCACTTCGGCATACGAGCCGGCCAGGCCGACGTTGGTATGCTCCGCGGTGCTGGTCTTGGGATTGGACAGGGCGGCAATGGCGAAGGAACCGCCGAAGCCCGCCAGGATGGTGCTGTCCGTGGCGGTTACCTCGAGCGATCCGGCCGCGAGCGTGCCGGAGTCGTTGACGTAGGCTTGCGTGACGTCGTTGACGTGCGAGTAGGAACCGTCGCCTGAAATCTGCACGCCCCGGGAAGTGGTCTGTACCGGCGCGTTGGCGGCCGCCTGTCCGGCGGGCTGCTGCTTAGCCGCCGGCGCCGCGGCCACCGCGGCCGACAAGGCGACACTGATCACCTCGCCGCTCGAGGACGCCAGCACGTTGAGCGGCCCGCCGATGTTCCAGTCGGAGGAACCCGGCATGAGCGGTGGATTGACGGACGGGTCGAAGTTGTCGCCGACGACCGCCCGCGTATTGCGGGTGACATCGTTCCAGACTCCACTCAGCCCCACGCCGAGATTCTGTCCCTTGTACGCGCCCCCGACCACCGAAATCTGCTCGAGCGTGTCGAGTGCCTGGACATTCGCCGTTCCCGCGGAGCCCGAATTGCCATGGACGCGCGTACCGCTGGCGACTTGTGCCAGCGTGGCGGTATTGGCGACGAAGACCGCGACCGTGCCGTTGCCGCCGTACTTGCCTCCCGCGCCCAGGCCCAGCGAATCATCGCCACTAGACCCGCCGTCCTGCAAGGCGCCCGACGTACCGACATTGACGTTCAGCACGGTCTGGTTCGCCATCACGTGGAAGCCCGACGGCTGCTGCTCGCTCAACGTCTGAGAGCCGCTACCGCCGTCTTTCAACTGGATTGGCTGTTTGGACAGGGCGGCTGCGACCGACCCGGCCAGTTGAATCTGGTTGCGGTTCACGGGGTCGACGATCACATAGTACGTATTGCCGCTGGTCAGGCCGCCGATGGCGTCGTTGCCTTGCGAGTCGTACAGCACCGGCATGCCCGTGGTGAAGCCCGGATTCCATCCCAGATCGATGGCGTAACTTTCGGTATCGATGTCGTTGGCCGCGTCGAAGCCTTGGCTGATCGCGGAGGCCGACTGCCCAAAGTTGATCCGCGTGGCGGGACCGCCGACGGTCGCTTCGGTGGTGTTGTTCATCGAGACGTAGGTCAGCGCCGCGCCGATCCCCACGGCCGCTCCGTTGTCCTTGCCGCCGAAGACCGTGTTGGCCGTGCCCCGCCACCCTCCGTCGCGGCCCGCCTTGATCAAGTCGGCGGGAGCCAGATTGAACTGCGTATTGCCCGTGTAGTTGACTGCGTGGATCGTCGTCTGGGCGCTGACGGTGACCGACTGTTCGGGTCCGCGGTAGGCCGGATCTTGGTTGACGCTGGCCCCGTCGCCGATCGTCGCGGTGGAGGTATTGTTGTAGCCGACGTAATTGACCGCGCCGGCCAGTGTCAGCGGATCGCCCGGATCTTGATCGGCGCGGGCCGCCGCCAAGGTCCAGTTGTTCACCAGCTCGCTCCGCGCCAGCGTGCCGGTGAACAGCCCCTTGGCGAACTTGCCGATGTTGAACTTGTTGGGGTTCTGAATCTGCGCGGCCCATGGATAGATCACGTCCGACGCCACCACCAGCGCGCCGGCGGCGTCGACTTGCGCGCCGCCCTCGATCGAGGCCGTCGCGGTGTTCGTCAACTGGTTGAAGACGAAGGCGATCGCCAGGTCCAGCTTGCGTCCCTTCGAGGCGGCGGCGTTGGCCGAGTCCTTGGGTTTCGCCTGCGTGTTGGTGGTCGCGTTCAACGCCTGGTTGTTCTCGGTGATCGCCGCGTCGACGATGATCCCGGCGGTCGATTTCAGTACGGCGGTGGCGCCGACTTCCGCGACGACCTTGTTGTCGACGATCTGCACGAGCGCCGAGCCGGTGGCGGACAACAGCCCGGAAAAGTCCTCCGCGGCGGGTGCTTCAGGGGCGGAACTCCGGCCGGCCGCGCCTCCGAATTTATTCAAGATCGACGTCGCGGCGACGCTGCCCAATTCCCTCAACTGCTTGAACAACGGCTCCTTGCCCACGGCGGCCGCGGCGGACAGCTTGTCCGTGCTGCCCAGCGTGGCCGTGATGTTGACGCCCGCCGAGGTCACGGGAGTCAGCGTGTGCGCCGTGCCCGACAGGAACGCCTGGTCGAGTTCGCCGAGCCGGATGTTCGTCTGGATGTTCAAAGGCGCGTCGGATTGTGGGCTGGTGAACAACTGGATCAGGCTCGTGTTGGCCGGATTCGGTAAGTGAACGTAGTACACCTGCCCATCGACCAGGCTGCCCGTCGATTGGCCCAGCGCCGCCGAGTACAGCAGTGCGTCGCCCTCGGCCACGCTGGTCACTCCCACCGCGGCGCCGTCTTCGGCGATGCTCAGCGCGTGCAGGAAGCCGTCGGTGCCCGTGATCGTGTAGGTGCGGCCGTTGCCAGTCAGCGTCTGGTCCAGCGACAGCGCGATCGGCTGGCCGCCGCCAACCGCGACCAGCCGTATCGCGGTGGGCGAGGCGGCGTCCACGACCGCCTGGTACGTCGCGCCGTCCTGCAGCCCGCCGATCCTCGTCCCCGCGCCGCCCTGGTGATAGGTGACCAGCGTACCGTCGGGAACCATCGGCTGCTGCAAGTCGCCCGCGATCATCAGGGCATTGCCCGCCGGGTCGCGGCCATCGGCGCTGACGGACGACACGGTGGGACCGTTGGGGTCGATCAGCAACACGCGGATCGCGGCCGGATCGGTTTGATCGACGATCCGCGCCACGTACGTCTGCCCGTTCCGCAACCGAGCGGTTTCAGCCGGTGCCGCCCCGCGGTACGTCAGCAATTCTCCTTCCGTCAGCGGCGATGCCGGTCCGCCGTCCATTGCGGCCAGCGTCACGACTTCCGTTTCGGGATCGAAGTCCTCGATCGAGTAGTCACCGCTGGTGCCCGCCAGCGATCCATAGGTCGGCGCCAGGTAACGTCCCAGACGGATGCGCAGGTTCAGCGGGTCGCTTTGGTCCAGCACGCTGACCTGGTACGACTGGCCGTCCCGCAGGAATCCGTCCCCGGCCACCGACGTTCCCTGGAAGGCCACGGTGTCGCCATCGACCAAGGCTGGGGCCGAGTCGATCCGAGACAACCTCACGGTCCCATCGGCCTCGGTCTGGTGAATCACATACGAGCCGCCACTTCCGATCAACGTGCCGTATCCGACCAGTTGCGGAACCGTCCGCAAACGGATCCGAATCGCGCTCTCGTCGGTCTGGTCGACGACCTCGGCGACGTACAACTGTCCGCTAAGCAACCCATCGGGACCGCTGCCGGACTCGCCCTCGAACCGCAGCCACTGACCTTCCGCGATCGCGGTGAACTCCGACTCCGCCCGCAGGGCGATGGTCAGAACACCCGTATCCGCATCGCCGGAAAGGATCTCGAACGACTGGCCCAGGGGATGGAAATTGTCGCTGCCGCCGGATGGCGCCTGTCCGCTCCCCTGCAATGTGCCGCTGCCAGCGACCTGAAAGGTGTCCGACACCAATTCGGCCACGAACGCCCCGCTGCTCGTGGAGCTGACAGTGGCGACTCGATAATCCCGGCCGCTGCGCAAGTAACCGGCCGCCGAAATGTCCGGCCCGACATAGGTCAGCGTCTGCCCGACTTCGAGTGTCGCGTTGGCTGGACCGGTCAGCGTCAGCGTCGCGGCCCGCGGATCGCTGCCACTGATCGCGAAAGTATTTCCCGACTGGTCCTGCAGCAGGCCGGAGGATGTCGCGAACCAGGCCTCGGTCAGTTGCACCTGGATCAGCGCTGGCGAAGATTGTTGTACGACGTGTACGCGGTACGGTTGTCCGTCGGTCAGGAACCCGGGGATCGTGGAGCCGGAGTAGACCAGCGTGCCGCCCTCCGCCAGAGGCGTAAGCGGCCCCTCGCCATCCAGCGAGATCGTGAGCAGGTTGTCGCTGCCGGCGTCGACGTATTGAATGGTAAAGGCCTGTCCCGCTACGGCCGAGTCGGTCAGCGTGCCGAGCGTGGGCAGCCGCACGGCATCGCGCAAGCTGAGCTGAATTGCCGCCGGATCGGACTGATCGATCACTTGAGCGACGTACAACCGTCCTGATTGCAGCGTGCCCTCCGTGCCGTCGGCCCCCACGTACATCAGCAGTTCGCCGTCGGCCAGCGGAGATTCGCCGGCCGGCGGTGGGGCATCGTCCGCCAGAGCGACCGTCAGGATGCCGGTCGCCGGAGCGCTCGCCAGAATCCGGAACGCATGCGTCCGGCTGAACAGAGCTTCGCCCAGCTCGGGCACCGCGGCCTCGATGGTGGTCGTCCGCTCTTGCCCACCGACGCCGGTCCAGGTGAGTGTTGGCGCATCGATCGACGGGTTGGCCGAGGCGGCGTCCTGGGCGTCGGCCGCCAACTGCAGGCTCAGCACGCTGTCGGGCGAGACATCGAGGAACTGGGTTGGATCCACGATCGCGTAATAGGTCGCTCCATCGCGCAGGCCCGACACGCTGGTGGCGAGCGCCGAGTGGTACGTCACGGCATCGCCGTTCCGCAAGCCGTCGAACCCCGACGGCACGTCCGCCGGGTTCAGAGTGATCGAGTCCGAATCGGTGTTGAACGACTCGATACGAAGCGTGATCCCCGAATCGGTCGTCAGATAGGGGCTGTCGTCCAGCAGCACCGTCGCGCCGCCGGCGTCGCGAAGCTGAAGCGAGTACAGGTTCTCGCCGTCGACCTGGGCATTCACGACGTGCGCGGTGTACGTTCCGCTGAGCGACCCGGCCAGACTGCCATCCTGGTTCCGGTAGCCCAGGAACTGTCCGGCGGCCGGCACGACGGTGACCGTCTGTCCCTCGGAGAATCCGGGGTTGAAATCGAACAGGATCGCATTGGACAACCCGGTATCGACGTTGGTAATCGGGATACCGTTGATCGTGGGATACTGGCCGAACGAAATCGCCTTGCCCGCCGCCGCGTCCTGGGAAGTCGCCGCCAGTTGCACGAAGAACCGCATGCCGTCGCTGGAAGGGATGGCGTAGTAGGTCGTGTCGCTCTCCAAGCCCGGAATCGCGCCGCCCAGTCCACCGCGATAGATCAGCGGTTCGCCTCGGCGGTAGCCGGGATTAGCGGCAAAGGCGAAGCGGCTGCGGGCGTAATCCACCGCGTCGAGCGTTTCGGTGGTGCCCTGCCCTGCGATGGCGGCCGCGGTTTGGAACGGGTTGATCGTCACCGGGTCGCCCGCGTGGCGGCCGCCGGCGATGATCGTCCCGTCGACGGTCGCCTTCACGTCCGACGTCACATGGGCGCCGGCGTAGCTGAGCGACACGATGCCGGCACGGAACACGTTGGACTGGACGACGATCGTATTGCTGTCCGTCGCGGCGGCAGCCACGGTGACGTTGCCGGCCGAGGATTCGATCAGGGCCCCTTGCGACACCGTCGCGTTGACCGTGGTGTCGAGGCGGTTATAACCCGCCGACAAGCCCACCGCATTGGGATTCGCCGTGGCGTCCGGGACCGAATTCCGGCTGTCCAAGGCGGTCGACGACGTGGTCGTCTTGGTGCTGGCCGAGATCGACACGTCGTCCGCGGCGGCGATCCGGGCGTTGGCGTCAATCAGCGTTTGCGCGTCGGTGGTGGCTTTCGCGAACGAGAAGGCGAAGAAGCCCAGGTTGCTCTTGCGGAGATAGAAATTCGTGGCCTCGCCCGTCGAATTGGCGGTCGCCGAACTCGACACGCTCACGGAGCCGGAGCTGTTGATCGACGCGCCCTCGTGCAGCTCGGCCTTTGCCTGGGCGTCGGTCACGATGGCGGAAATCGGCAGCGACAGCGCGGTCTTGTCCAGTACGCCGGACAGGAAGTCGAGCACGCCCAGACCTATCTTGTCGGCCGTGCTCGGTGTGCTCGAAAACTTGTTCAGGATGCCCGATTTGGACGTCAGCGTCACGTCCCCGCCGTCGATCTCGGCACCCTGAAAGACGTCGATCTGGGCCTGGAACGTATGACTGAACAAGTCGTCGATCTGGTTGGCCAGGGTGAAATTGAAAATGAACTCGAACGTATCGTCGGCGGCCAGGCTGATCGCGCCGTCGCCCGCGTTGCCCGTGGCCTGCAGGCGGCTGTTGGAATTCAACGTGATGGACGGTGCGGCGAGAAAGGTGCCGTCGGTCGCGCGGCCACGTGTGGCTTGCAGCGCGAGCGACCCGGCGGCGCCGGAAACGCCATCGGCCGGCGAGGTGGATATCAGCACCCCCTCCGCGACCGTGACACTGCTGCCCGCCAGGGTCAGGCCACCGCCCAGAGTCCGCAGGTCACCAGTGACCTGCACGTCGCCAGTCATCTGGAACGTGCCGCCGCCGGTCACCATCCCGGTCAGATACACCGGCTGGTTCTCGTCGTACGTCACGGTGGTATCCGAGCTGACGTCGAAGCCGGTCAGATCGTAGTTGGTTCCGTCCGTGCTGTAACTGAGCTGTCCACTTGCGGGTATCCGCAGGTAGAGCGAGTCGCCGGCGTCGGAGTCGAACGATAGCGTGTCGCCGTCGATCTGGAACGTGACGGCCAGCAGCCAGCGGTCCTCGAGGCGTTCGAACCGGCGGCGGAGCGGCCGGCGGCGGTGCGAGACGCGGTACAGACGGCGGTTCTGGCGACGATGCTTGAGAGCCTTCCGACGCATCCGCGTCACCGATGCGGTGCCCTCTAGAGACATGTAGCGCTACCTGACGCATGGAGATGGGGCCAGAGCGGACAAGCGGCAACGGGAAAACCGCCGTGACAACCAGTACGGGTCACGCGGCGGCCGTTTGGGACTCGAAGCAGAACGCTCCAGCCATTGGCGTGGCCACTCTCCCCATCCTGCCGTCATCGATGTCGTAGCGAAGCCTGCCCCCTGGACCAACAGCAGGCGGTAACACGCCGACAGGACCGGGGATTCTAGTGAATCGCTTGGGCCGTCCGCAAGTCCCGCTGCTCATCCACGAGGTCGCGGAGGGACGCTCCAGCAAGCCCGTCCTACGTCGCTCGCCGGCCCGCAAACAACCCGGCCTACGGCATGTGCGCTGGCCGCGGCGGGCCGGCGGGCAGCAGGCCGCTGCCGGTGGTTGGGAAGTAGCCGGGGACGAAGCCGGGCCCGGCCGCCGGATGGCCTCCGGCCGGCTGCGGGGGCATGTGCGAGGCCAGCAGGATTTCGCCCGAACCGTAGCGCTGAGCCGCTTGTTCGTACAACGCGCCGGCTTCCGGCAGCAGGGCCTGCAAGTCCCGCGAGCGGCGTTCGTCCGAGGGATGCGTCGAGAGGAATTCGGGCGGTTTCGTCCCGGCGGTCATCGCCGCGAACCGCAACCAGAACTGCGGCGCTTCGGCCGGATCGTAGCCGGCTCGCGACATCATCATCAGCCCCATGTGATCCGCCTCGGACTCGTGCTTGCGGCTGTAGGGCAGGATCACGCCGTACTCCGACGCCACGCCGTAGGCCTTGAGCACCATCTCGCGCTGCTGCTGTTCGTGCTTCTGCAGCACGTAATTCACCGCCTGCTTCACGCCGTCGACCGCGTAGTTCTGGCTCATCCGTTCGCCCCCGTGGCGCGCCAGGGCGTGAGCCACCTCGTGCGACATCACGACCGCCAGCCCCGCCTCGTTGGCGCACACAGGCAAGATCCCCTCGTAGATCGCCACCTTGCCGCCGGGCAAACAAAAGGCGTTCATCTGGTCCGAGGCCAGCACGCGGAACTCCCATTTGTAGTCCGGGCGGCCGGAGACTTCGGCCAGCCGGTGGCCGACCCGATTGACCAGCTCGATGTACTGCCCGTTGCTGGATGGCGTCTCCTGGTTGACCACCTCCTCGTATGCGGACAGGCCGAGCGCGACTTCGTTCTCTTCGGGCATCAGCAGCAACTGCTTGCGGCCCGTGATCGGCGCCGTCCGGCAGCCGCACAGCAGCAGCCCGCCACTCATCCAGGTGCCACTCAGCCAGCCCATGGTTTGCAACGCTCGGCGACGATCCATGTCACGTCCTCATCGAAAGAGTTTGTTCAGCGGCAGCTCGCGCCCCAGCAGTTCCTTGGGCAAGTTCAAACGCTGCGTGACCAACTGTTGAAAGTCCGCCAACTGCTGCTCGCCCAGGTTCAACTTCTCCACCAGCTCGGCCTGCTTGCCGAGAATAAAGTCATCCAGTCGCGCCTGCTGCTCCTGCAACAAGCGGTCCGCCTGGTCGCTCAAGTCGCCGGCCCGCTGCGCCAGTTCCTGCCGCACGGCGGCGTTGATGCCGGTCGCCAACTGGCTTCCCAGGTCCGATTGCAGCCGCCACCGCGGCCGAGGCAGCTCGCCTTCCAGGTGCACGACGGCCCGCAGCTCGCGGATCTGACCGACCGAGGATTGCACGTGCTGGGCCAGCCGCTGGCCTCCCAGCCGCGAACCCAGTTGCGTCGTCAGTTGCACGTCGGGCTGGTGCCATTCGACGCGGCCGGACACCTGCCGCCCGACCAGTTCCAGTTCGGCCTGCAGCGCGGCCGCGCCCGGCGCCACGCCGACCGCCAGTTGTCCGTCCCGACCCAGATTGCGCGCCGGCTGAGCCAGTTGCGGGCACGCGATCCTAAGCCGGCTGGATGGCAACTGGGTCGTGAAGTCCAGACTGCAGTCGATGGTCGCCGCCACGGCGCCCTCGGTCCGCAGATGCAGTTGGGCCGGCTGGCCATGGCGAGCGGGCTGGTGCGTCAGTCCCTCGGCCGTGCCGCGAAACGCCACACTCTGGCCGCCCCACAGCGCGACGCCGTCCAGTTCCAGATGCCGGATCAAGACGTCCGGAGGCTGCGGACCCGTGGTCAGATCAATCCACGCGCCTCGTCCCTCGATCTGGTTCAGCTCCGGCGCCTGGCCGGCCACGTTCATCAGCTCCTGCCCGCGCTGCAGCCAGGCCAGGCAATCCTCCACCCGGCGGGACGTTTCCTCATCCAGCAGATATTCGGTCAGGTTTCGCGGGTCGAGCTGGTCGAACTTCACGAGCTCGCGGATCCGTTGTTCGTCATGGCGCCGAGCGGCATCGAGCGACTGGCGATCCTGGCCCGCCTGCTGTCCGAGCCGCTGCAGGTCGCGATGCAGTTGGACCAGGTCCTTGCGCATCTGGTCCAGCGTCATGGCCTGCTGCTGGTAGAAGTTGGCTTGCTCCAGCACGTTGCCGCGGGGCGGCTGCTTGACGATCTGCTGCAGCCGCTCGATCCGGCCGCGCCAGTCGTGCACCCGGTCCTCCAGCGCGGAGTATTCCCGCGGCCAGCGCTGCCACAGTTCCTTGCCCACTCGAACCGTTTCCAGCTCGTCCTCCAGTTTCGCGTCCAGCCGCTGGCCCAAACCCTCCAGCCACTCGCGCCCGGCAACCGCGATCTGGCTGCTGGCCCAGTCGGTGGCTTCCGCCGGCTCTCGCGGTTCGAGCGCTCCCGACTCGCTCCGCTCCGTGTCCAACCGGATGCCGCGCAGCGCTCCCTGCTCGACCACCAGCCGGCGATGCAACAGCGCCTGCGAGTCCAGGTGGAACACGCCTTCGTCAAACTGCACGAGGTTCCGCAGCGGACTGCGCGGATCGGCCACGCTGGCCTGGCGGATGTCCAACCGGCCCGCGAGCAGGTTCACGTGAACCTGGTCGATGTCCACCTTGCCGCCGATTGCCGACTGGCCCGCCGTGACGAACGCCCACCGCGCCGCGGGGCCCGCTCCGAAGTGCAGCCCCAGCCACACGGTGAGCAGCAGCAGCAGACGCGGCAAGAGGTACGACCAGCGTATCATGGGATCTACCGAATGTGACTCTGGCTTTGATGCGCGAGGGAACGACAACCAGGTGGTGATCAACGTGCCGGCCGCTGCCAGCCAGTCGCGGGTGCGAAGCGCTCACGGGCTGTTCAAGCGGCTTTCGGGATCGAGCTTTCGACGGCTTCCGGGCTTTCCAGAGGAACCGTCGCTGGCAGTGCGGTGGATTCCGCTTGCTCACGGCGCCGCACTCGCCAGTCGAGGTATCGCTGAAACACCGGTTTCGAGACGCGGTAGGCCGGGTAGAATGCCAGCAGGCCGACGATCAGGCTGCCGCAGACCACCGTGTTGTTCAGACTGGTCCAGGGAACCAGCGGTAACTGGTAAGCGCTTTGCCACCAGGCCTGCAGCGCGGGCATGGTCAGGACAGCCAGTCCCAGACGATGAGTCAACGGATCCAGCCAACTGCTCAGCAGGCTAAAAGCCAGCGCCGTGGCCATGCCGATCGACAGGTTCGCTCGCGTCGCCAGCAGGACCATCGACAAGACGACCGCCACCAGGTTGCCCTTGGGAACCAGGCCCAGCAGCACGCCGAAGGCGAACCCCCAAGCCATTCGCTGGGGCGTGTCGCTGGCTTGAACCACCTTGCGAACCAACGAAACCTGCTGCAGAAGCCACACGATCATCCGGCTGACTCGCTTTACCAACCTGCCGAGTGAACGGGGCGCACCGGGCACCGGTCGCTCGCCCGCGAATTCCCGTTAGAATCCCATCGACCGGAATAATCGCCACATTCAGAAAATCCGCCCGGTTTCGTTCGGCGCGACCGGCGGCTGGAACGCTACGGACCCGAAGCGGGGGATTTGCCGATGCCATGTGAACTGGTCTGGCGAGGCGGCGTGGCGGCCAGCGCGCTGCACGCCGCGAACTGGCTGCTGCAGGGCCGAGCGCTGGTGAGTGCCCGGCTGGAGGAAGCGGTGCGCGAGCCAGCGGAGCGGCTGGAGCGTGAAATCGAGCACTGCAACGTCGATCCGCGGGAGGTGTGGCTGCACCTGGTCCGCCTGTCGGCCACGGCGGAAAGCCGGTTCCAGCGCGCCGAGGGCGCCTTGCGAAAGGCCGGCCTGGGACCGGAACAGAGCCAGGCGGCGGCCGAACAGCTGGCCCGCCCCCTGGCCGACCTGGAAACAGCTCACCAGCAAGCGTTCCCGGACCTGGAGCAGGAACTTCGCTTGCGCGGCGGCCCGCTGCAACAACACTGGGAAGCGCGCGGCCCCGGCCTGCTCCGCGCACTGGGCCGCCGCACCAGCGAGGAGCTGCTGGTGCCGAGGGCCGAGGTGATTCTGCTGCAGCCCGCGCTGGGCGGCAGCGGCCAAGCCCTTCTGCCGTACAACACCGTGCTGCTGGAAGCCCTGCTGGCCAATCCGCACGCCGAACTGCCGGAAGTCGTGCGGCTGGCCTGGCTCGTCGCACAGCTTCATCTGGACCTGCCGGTGTACAGCGAACGAGTGTCACCGCGCCGTCTGCCGTGGGTAGCCGGACTGGCCCTGTTGCCCGCGGTGCTCGAAGCGGCCGCCTACGTGGAGCTGGCCCGTGCCGACGACCAGACCCTGCTGCTGGCGCTTTCGGCCTGGGGCCTGGATGCCGCCGCGCCAGACGGCTCCGAGCCGCCAGCGACGCTCGAACTCGTCCGCAGTTGGTGGACGACCTACAGCGAAACACGTCCGGAGTGGTCGCTGGCGTTGCTGGCCCTCGACCGCATGCTGGACGAACTGCGGCCGAGTTAGCCGGTGGATCGTTTGGTTTCTTACTGACGCGTATGGGTGAGCGCCGGCGAATCCCGCCGGGCAAAGTCGTCATCACACTCCGCGTGGCCTGCCAAGAACAAAGTGGTTTTGGTCGAGTATTGGGGTTTGTCGATCAGGCCACTTATGGTCCGGACCCATGTTGGAGCTAAGTGGCCGCGTAAGACATCGAACTCCTTCTGGCTTCCTCCCCGGCTTCGAGATCGTGCAGCTTTGAAGTTGTTTTGCCGAGGGAATTTGGCGTTATCATCGAGGGGTACTTGGACGGCCTCCACTTCGGCGAGCGCCCTCCCTTGATATAACTCTGGCCCCCTCCCCGGAAGGAGATCGTGCAGCTTTAATGTTGAATTAAAGCAGAGGTTTACGGTGAGACGCCACAATCTGGGGACGAATCGTTCAAGAGTCCTCGCATTTCGGCTTCGGGCGCTGTCTTTACGCCGCAGGCGTTGAACATCCCAGCCCAGGGTCGCCCGCTTCGAGCGCACCCTGGGTACACGACAGCCTTGAAGCCCCACGACGCCGTAGGCGTTGCACAAGGCGCCTTGTGGAACGCCTTCGGCGTACAAGAGATATCAAGATCACGGCCACACCCAGGGTGCGCCCGAAGCGGGCGACCCTGGGCTGGGACTGTGGAACGCCTTCGGCGTACGGGAACGCCCAGGACGCTCTTGCTACGCTCTAAACTCTGACGACGAAGACACTTAAAAGCTGCACGATCTCGAAGCCGGGGAGGGAGCCAGAGGGATTTCAAGGAGTCGCTCACCTCGAGCCAGCGGCCGCCAACCAGTTTCACTCCCAGGCGGGCTGCGCGATGCCGCTGGAGTCGACGATCCAGGGCGTCCAGACCAGCACGACGGGCCGCACGTCGAGATCGGACTTGCGGGGGCGGATTTCCAGCGGTTCCAGTTCGAGCTGATCCGCGCGCAGCGATTGCTCCAACTGTTCGACCTGCTCCCGCAGTTCCGTTTCCAGATCGGCCAATTGCTGCTGCAGCGATTCCACACTGTCCTTCGCCCGTCCCACGTCGGCTCGCTGTTCGGCGGCCCGGCTGACGCTGCGGGCGGCGGTCCCGGCGCGGGTCACCGTGGAGCTGCTGAGCAGTTTGCGTCCCAGCAGCGCGCCCAGCACGGACGAACCGATGTTGATGGCCGACTGCAGCGTGTGACTTTGCGCCTGCGACCGCTCGCGCTCCACTCGCTGCTCGGCGGTCCGGATCCGGCCCTGCAGCGAACTGAGCCGAGTGGCATACTTCTTGCGCAGCTTTTCCACTTCGAGATCCCGATGTTCCTTCGCCTGTTGAGCGAGGCGGATGCGGAAGTCGGCCTCGCTTTCGCCCGGCTCCGAGGTCTGCTTCAGGCTGGCCGCATGAAACATCGTCAGCGTCTGCTGCTGGTAGAAGAAATCCTTGAGCGACGCGGCCAGCGATTTGTAGGCGCGAGCGGTCGTGAGCGCCGCTGGCAACTCGGCGAACTGGGCGCCTTCGGCCGGCCGCTGGTCCCACTCCAGCCGATCGATGGCCAGCGGCTGCGCCTCCTGCCACGGATCGTCGCTTAACCCGCCATGCACCGGTGCCAGCACGCCGCGCTGTTCCCAGCGGTCGAGTTTCGAGCTGGCGCGGACGAAGTGCAGCTTGCCTTCGCCCCACAACGCGGGCCGGTAGACGATTCGCCCGTTGGCGCCGGCCGGCGGCACGCAGCGCACGTAGCGCGTTTCGATCTCCGGAGGAGCCAGCGGGGGTGCGTCCGACGAGCTGGAATTCGTCACGCCGTCGGTTTCCGGGCGCAGTGTCGCCGTGGCCGCGCCCGTCGCCGCGCCCGTCGCCGCGACTGGCGCCTGCTCGGCCGCCGCCTTACGCGACTGCATCAAGGTTTGAATCTGTGCGCGGGTCAGCGGACCGCGCAGATACGACAGGGCCCAGCGGGATTCAAACACCACCGGCTGGTCTTCGTGGACGTTGTTCATCAGGAACACGCGCTTGCCCAGCCCGGCCAGCGTGGCTTCCATCTGCGACCGGTCGAAGTTGGCTCCCGCGGCAGCCGAGGCGCCTTCGAGTCCTTCCAGCACGCGCGCCTTGTCCCGCTCGGTCTGCAGCCGGCCCAGGAACCAGGTGCCCGTGTTCGACAGGCCCTTGTAATCCAGATCGACCGGGTTCTGCGTCGCCAGCACGATGCCCAGGCCATAGGCCCGCGCCTGCTTGAGCAGCGTCAGCATCGGCGTCTTGCTGGGCGGGTTGGCCGTGGGTGGAAAGTAGCCGAACACTTCGTCCATGTACAACAGCGCGCGAAGACTGGAGGTTCCCGGCTGCGTGCGGATCCAGGTCAGCAGTTCGCTCAGCAGAATCGTGACGAAGAACATCCGTTCGGATTCGGCCAGGTGCGCGATCGACAGGATCGACAGCCGCGGGCGACCGTCGGCCGTGTAAAGCAGCCGCTTGATCTCCAGCGGTTCGCCTTGAGTCCAACTGGCGAAGGCCGGCGACGCCAGCAGGTTGTTCAAGCTCATCGCCAACTCGAACCGCTCCTTGGCCGGAAAGAACGATTCCAGATCCATCAACCCGACCTTCTCAAAGGGCGGTTTCTGGATCTCGCGGATCAGCCCGGCCAGGTCCAGGTCGCGGCCGGCGCGCCAGGCCCGGTCCAGCAGATTCGACAGCAGGATGTGCTCGCGGCTGCGCAGCGGATCGGCCGAGATGCCCAGCAACGCCAGCAGCCCGGACACGCTCGAGGCGATCCGCTGGCCGAGCGCTTCGGAGTCCTCGATCACCGCCGCCACCGGCGCGGCGAACGATCGCAGCACGGTCAGCGGCAGCCCGGCCGAACTGCCGGGCGTGTAGATCGCCACGTCCGCCGACTGGCGAAAGCGGTCGATCCGCTCCGGCGCCTGGTCCCAGTCAGCCAGCCCCTGGCGCCAGCGCCGCGCCGTATCCGCCGCGTACTCGTCCGCCGTCATGCCGTGCCGGGTCGCCTCCTGCGGATCGACCCAGGGCCGGAAATCCTCGGGCCGCAGTTGGGGAAACGTCAGCAACAGGTTGCCCAGGTCCCCCTTGGGATCGATGGCAATCGCCGGGATGCCGTCGATGGCCGCTTCCTCCAGCAGCGACAGGCAAAGCCCCGTCTTGCCGCTGCCGGTCATGCCGACGCATACGGCGTGCGTCGTCAAGTCCTTGGAATCGTACAGCAGCGGGTCGGGCCGCGTTGTTCCGCTGGACAGGTCGTGGAGCCTGCCCAGGTAAAACACTCCCAGCTTTTCGTAGTCCGACATGATTCTCTCGCGCGGTTACGCTGGCTACGGCAGATACTCGTTGATGGTGTCGATGTAGATCGTCTTGAACAGGTAAATGACCAGCCCTCCCAGCCCCAGCATCACGAAGGCGCCGAACAACGTCGAGGCGACCACCGTCAGGTTTCGCATCGACTGCTCGGCCCGCTCGCGATACTCAACCGCCAACCGGTCCAGCGACTCGGTGTGCGTCCCGGACAGCTCGGCCGTCTCGATCTGGTCGCAGAATTCATCGGGAAACGTCCCCGGGGCACGCAGGCTTTCGTGAAACTGCCCGCCGCGGGCCAACACGTCGTCAATCGCGGCCGCATGGGCGGTGAAGTAGACATTCTGAGTGCTGCCCAAGGCCATGCCCATCGCTCGCCGAGCGTCCACGCCCGAATCGAGCGCCATTGAAAGGCACCAGGCGAACCTCGACAGGGCCATCGTCCGCAAGCACTCGCCGACCACCGGAGTCCGCAGCAGCACGGCCATCGGCAACTCGCCGAACCAGCCCCGGATCAGCCCCATGATCAGCCCGCCAATCACCCCGCCCGCCGCCAGCACGACCGCCAGGTAGATCGCCAGCCCCTTGAAGCCCGACAGGCCAAAGACCGCCAGCGGGCGTTCGAGCGACTGGCCGAGAATCCCGAAGATCAGGATCATGAAGCCGACAATCCCGATCGCCGCGCCCAGCTCGATCAGCGGCCACGTGATTCCGCTGAGAAAATCACGCCGCAGCCGCAGCAGGTGATCGTAGTGCTCGGCCAGCCGCAGCAGGACCGCTTCCAATCGGCCGGTGCGCTCCCCGACGTCGACCATCTCCAGCGCCAGCGGTGGAAACAGATCACCCGAGTTCTTGAGCGCGTCGGCCACCGAGTAGCCGGTCGAGATCTGCCGCAGGACCTGCCCCATCGCCTCGCGCTGCGGCATGGGCCCCCGCTGACTCTCGCTCTTCCAGACCGTGCGAATATCCACGCCCGCCCGCAACGACGTGCCCATCCGCCGGCAACACTGCGCCAGACGCTTCATGCCCATTTTGGCCATCGGTCTTCGTTCCCCCGGAGTTGGCGGCACTCAATGAGTTCAAGTGGCGGATAAGTGGCGAACTTCAATCCAGGACTTGGAAGCAGCGGACCGTCTCATCTTACACGATGGACCCGCTCGCGGCCGGTGGGGGTGAGATTCTGGCCTGCCCGGGCACCGGGTGAAGACGCGGTCCACGGACTGGCAGGCCGGGGGAGGCGGATCCACGGGAATGGCCTGGCGGAGGCTTGCTTGGCGGAGACTTGCCTGCCGCGAGTTGCCGTCGGCGAACGTGCGAGATGTAGATTGAAGATTGCAAATTGCAAATTGATCTGCGGCAACTGGCCAACCACCAATGGCCAATGACCATCAGGTTGATTGTTCGCGGCGGCGAGGCGGAGTATCCTGGTGGTTCGAAAGTGCGAGTGCTGGAGTGCGACGGGCTCTCGGAGTCGTCCTGCCTTGCCAACTTGCGGACCCGAACTACCCGGAGGCTGATTCCGTCATGCGTATTCTGTTGCCTGGTGCGTTGCTGACCGCCGTTTCCCTTACGGTGGCCGCCTGTCTTGTTGGGGCGGCCGGCTGGCATTCGGCCGCGCTGGCGGACGATTGGCCTCAGTTCCGCGGCCCCAACGCCACGGGCGTGTCCACCGGCACTCGGCCGCTTCCGGTGGAATTCTCGCACGAACAGAACGTCGCCTGGTCGGCCACGTTGGGCGAAGGCATCGCCTCGCCCGTGGTCGCCGCCGGCCGAGTGTGCACGACGGCCATGGTCGACAAGCAGCGATTCGCCGTGTTCTGCCACGGCGCGGCCGACGGCAAGCTGCTCTGGAAACAGGAGTTCGACACGGGCGAACTGCCGGCCATCATGTCGCCCAACACGCACGCCTCGTCCACTCCGGCCACGGATGGCGAGCGAGTCTACGTGTACTTCAGCACTCTGGGGCTGATGGCCCTGGACCTGGCGGACGGAAAAATCGCCTGGAAACATCCGGTGCCGCAACCCGATTACCTGATGGCCTGGGGTGCCGCTCATTCGCCGATTGTCTACCGTGACCTGGTGATCCTGAACCAGGATGACGATCTGTCTCCGTTTCTGCTGGCCGTGGACAAGCAGACGGGGGAAACCCGCTGGCGCACGCCGCGACCCGAGATGCTGGCCGGCTATGCCGTCCCGGTGATCTGTGCGGCGGGCGGCCGCGAGGACCTGGTGATCGCGGGAACCGGCAAGCTGCAGGGCTACGACCCGCGGACCGGGCAGGAGTTGTGGAGCTGCAACAGCCTGCTGCGGACCATCATGACCACACCGGCCGTGCATGGCGATCGGATTTATGTGTCGGTGCAGAGCTTTGGCGACACGGACCGCGTGCTGAAGTACGCCTTGCTGCAATGGAAGGACACGAACCAGGACGGCAAGCTGGACAAGCGCGAGATTGGCCGCTCGTTCTGGGAACGGTTCGACGCGGGCGACCGCGACCAGGACGGGTTCCTGGTGGACGACGAGATTGACGCGGCCTTTCAGTCGCCGACGAACATGGTCGGCGGCGGCGACATCGTGCAGTCGATCCGCGGCGGCGGGCAAGGCGACGTGACCAAGACTCACCTGGTCTGGAACCTGGACCACAAGGTATCGTCCAACATCGCGTCGCCGCTGGTGGTCGACGGCCGGCTGCTGGTGATCAAGAAGGGCGGCATCTCGTCGTGCTTCGACGCCGACACGGGCGAGACGGTCTGGATGCAGCAGCGGATCCGCAACTTCGGCAACTACTATGCTTCACCCGTGGCGGGCGACGGCAAGATCTATGTGATGGGCGAGAACGGCTTCCTGGTCGTCCTCAAGCAGGGCCCGCAACTGGAATTCCTGGCCCGCAACGACATGGGCGAAAGCTGCATCGCCACGCCGGCCATCTCCGACGGTCGGATCTTCGTCCGCACGTTGAACCGTCTGCACTGTTTTGCCGGACCGCGGGAGTGATGCTGTCTCGGCCGACGGGCAGCGATCCTCCCGGCACGCGACACCTTGTCAACTCAGCCATCCCAGAAGGGCACCTCGGTATGTTGTCTCACCATTTCACGCGGGCAAGCGTGCTGCTGATCGCGCTGGCCGGACTGGCTGCTTCAGTTACCGGACTGCGGGCCGCCGAGCGGGTGACGGTCGTGGTCGGGCCGCAGGCTGAACCGCTGGAGCGTCTGGCGGCCGAACAATTGGCCGCGCAGTGGCAGCGGTTGTTCGACGCGGCGGTGACCATCACGGCCGACGCGCCGCCCGCCGCGGGAACCGTCGTGCTGCTGGGCGTTCCCGCCAGGCATCCGCGGTTGCGGGCGGCACTGGGCGAGCGGCCGGCGGCGGACGAGCAACAGCCGGGGGCGGGCGAGCAGGCGTTTGAAATCCGCGGCTTCCGGCAGGGAGACCAGGCGGGGCTGGCCATCGCCGGCGGGAGTCCCGTGGCCACGCTGTGGGCGGTGTACGAGTTGGGACACCAGTTTGGCGTTCGCTACTTGTTGCGCGAGGATATCTATCCGGATCAGGCGCCGCTGCCCAAGCTGGATAAGCTCGTCCTGGCGCGGCAGCCGGTGTTCCCGTCGCGGGCCTGGGAGACGTTTACCGACTTGCCGATCGGTTCGTCGTCCTGGCCGTTGGAGGACCAGCGCCGTTTGCTGGGACAATTGGCCAAGTTGAAATTTAGCCGAGTGGTGTTGCGGGCCCAGCCCTGGCAGCCGCTGGTGCATTATGAATGCCGCGGAATCGCTCGGCGAACCGCGCTGCTCTGGACCGGCGGGCCACTCGAAACGCCCCGCGACATGCCGGGCTGGACCGCGCTGCGGGCCGACGAGTTTCGGAATCCGGACTTTGCCGCGGCGACCGGCTACGAGCAGCAAATGGCGGCCGGCCAGCGGTACGCGCAAGGCGTAATGGACGAAGCCCATCGGCTGGGCATGTCGTTCGCCTTGGCTCTGCGGCCGCTGGAGTTTACCGCCGAGTTTTCGTCGCTGCTGCCGCGGGCCGAAGTCGCTCGCGGGATGGACGGGTTGCTGATCGCTCCCGGTCCGCGCCAGGATTGGACCGATCCGGCCTTGCGCGAGCTGGTGCTGGCCCAGATTCAAGCGGCGCTGCAAACCTGGCCGCAGCTCGACGCCCTGGTCCTGGAAGTGCCCGACTCGTTGCCCAGGAGCTTCTGGAACGAGTTATCGAAGGACTTGGAACCGCTGCGGAAGCGAAGCTCTGGCACGCAGGTCGAACTGGTCGTGGCCACGGCGAATCCCGAGCTGCCGCAGCCGAGCGGCGGCCTGACGCTTGGCGCCAGTGGTGGCTGGAACCTGGTCGAGCCGGCGGCGGACGATCCGCGGGCACTGGCCGAGCGACTGGCGCGGATGCCCACGAAGGAAGTGCCTTGCAGCCTGACTCTGAAGCTGGCCGATGACGACGTGGGGATTCTGTCGCAGGCTTCGGCTCGGCGGCTGGAAGCGGTTCTGGGAGTGCTCCGCGAGCAGTCCTGGCAGGGCTACACGTTGCGCGGCCGGATGCTGGCGGAGCTGGATCCGACGGTCGACTACGTGGCGCGAGCGGCCTGGCAGCCGGACCTGACCGCTCGGCGGGCTCATGACGAACTGCTGGCCACGATCACCGGCAAGCCTGCCGTATCGGATCGACTGTGGTTGGCCTTCGGCCATATCGAACAGGCCAATGCGATCATTCGCCGCCAGGGGCCGGCGTTTGGCACTCCGGCCAGCGGCCTGTTGATGAAGCATTACCAACCGCAAGCCGCGCCTGAGTGGTGGGACGAGTTGAACCAGGAGTACACGCAGGCGATGGTGGAGTTGTACCGCGCGCACGACGCGGCCGAACCTCGTTCGCGGCCGCTGCTGTTCTACTGGGCCAAGCGCAGCGAGTATGTGCTGGAGTACCTGGCGTGTGTGAAGGCGGTTCGCCAGGCGGCACTGGCCGGCAAGGAGGGCCAGCGGGACCAGGCCGGCGAGCAGTTCGAAACGGCGCTCGAACAACTGTATAACGCCATGGATACGTTGAGCGACGTCGTGCGGGATCCGAGCGACCGGGGCCTGATCGCCCTGCTGTACGCGTACGCCTACCGCCCGCTGCTGGAGCAGTACGAGCAGGACGCTCAGGACGAATAGCACCGGCGCACATGGCAAGCGGGACAGGCGCGCGGGACAGGCGCGCGGGACAGGCGAGCGGGGGGCGTCAGCCCCCTGTTTCTCCAAACCCAGGCACAATCGCCACCATCGAACGGACAGGCGAGCGGGGGGCGTCAGCCCCCTGTTTCTCCAAACCCAGGCACGTCAACAACAAACGTGGCGAACGCGGCGCGAATAGAAACAGCGGGCTCACGCCCGCCGCTCGCCGAAACCCGCGCACGTCCCCATGCGCCCAACTCAGTGCGGGCCGCGAAAAGACAGGGGTAGGGAGAGCCGATTCAACTCCTGGCTCTCCCTCTGTCCGAACCGAACGAGTGGTTTTCCCGCATACGGCCCTCCCGTCGGCAGGTGCCTGGGGATCGGACGACACGCCGATGCGCTCTCAGGGGAACTCCGGCTTCCGAAGTCCAGGTCTGCAGCTCTTCCATCACGCCTTGGTTCAGGCACTCCTGGATGAGCTCCAGGACTCGACGGTCCGAGATCTTTTCGTGGATTGAGATATCAAAGATCCGTTCCTCCACCAGCCGTCGCATCACCAGCTCGACTGCCGGAAGCCGCTACCACACGCCATCGGTCGGATGCAACACGCTGGATACTACTCCGGCACCTCGGTTTCCGCTGACGATTCCGACTCATCAACCATCGCCACGCTGCGAACCGTAGCCTTCCCAAACTCATCGCACACGTGCTGCACCGGTGTCAACTCTCGCATCAGGCAGTTCGCATCGACCAAAAGTAGCACCGAGACCGCCTTGCCGGATTCTCCCTTGAGCTGCACCAGTCGTTCTCGCAAATCGCTCAACTCGATCCGCTCGCCGTCAATGCTCATGTTGCCGTTTTCGGTAACGTTCACGGTGAGGTCTGGATTGGAGCCCATTGTACCCGGCTCGATTGGTTTCGGCCGGGGCAGGGCCATCGCCTCGGCACGCTGTCGATGTGCCTCCGCGTCGGCCCGATACGCCTCGGCGACCGCCCGCTTTTCGGCGATGACCGCCTCTTGTCTCTCCAGGCGAGCCGCACCGAGCCAGAAGAAGGCCACGCCGCCCACGGCCACGATCCCCAGAAGCCCGACAAGCAGGACGGCAAGGATCACCGCAACGACGGCACCGGATGAACTGGATCTTTCAAGCTGCTTGTATCCCATCGTGTGGCTCCTCAGGGTTTCCGCGTACGCACGTTCCAAGTCTGGTCGCCACGGCGCAGGTTCTCGAGGTTGTCGGCCGTAACGGTCGGTTGACCGCCGCGACGGTAATGACGCCTGGCGAAGTGCCAGTGGTAAGATCGGTGTTCCAGGGCGGTAAGCGTTGTTACCCCAGGCTCAGTGGGGGCGTAGTTGCTAGGCGCCCCGATTTAAGCCACACGCCAATCAGCCGGTCATACTCGACAAGGCTCGCGTTGGACTTGAACGGGCCGAGATAGTGGTCCTTGCCCGCCAGGGTTACTGCCGATTGGTAGTAAGATCTTACTATGAAATGATTTAGAGCGAGTGGGCGGTATAGGGCTCGAACCTACGACCTCCACGATGTCAACGTGGCGCTCTAGCCAACTGAGCTAACCGCCCGAACTCTTGAATGTGACACTCCAGCCGGCAGCCGTCAAGAGGCGCCCCGGCGGGAAGAAAGCTCTTGGCTTGCTCGCCCCCTCCCCAAAGTAGCCATCACGCTCCGCGTGATGAGCCTGCCGACCGCCATCGGAACCTTCCACCGCGGCCAGTGTCCAGCCTGACTTGCGGGTGGTACAGGTCCGGACGCTCCTCAACAACCGATGGTGACTCCCCACAACAAGAGACGTTGGGTCTGCATGGGTTCATCACGCGGAGCGTGATGACTACTTCTCCGAAACTACCCAGACTTCCAAATCGACCCCAGAGGTCAATGGTCCCGCTCGAACCCCGCAGGCCCCTCCCCAGCCCTCACCGGATGCCGGGGAGGGGGCCAGAGGGATTTTCAGGGGGAGCGCTCGCCGAAGCCCAGGCCGTCCAAGATTCCCTCGGTAATAACGCCAAATCCTCTCAGCAAAACAACTTAAGAGCTGCACGATCTCTTCGGGATGGGAGCCAGCGGGATATCAAGAGGGAGCGCTCACCACTCCGAAGGCCGTTCCACGGACGCAACTGGGCACACGCCCCCGGCCAGCACCCGTGACCACCCGCATGCAATATGATTAGGCACCAGGCAGCCTGCCAATCAGGGGTCCGATTGGCCGCTCGGTAAGATTGCATTACTCGACGCAATTCGCTGATATGTATTGCCTTACAGACGATAGAACCATCGCGGCCACGGCCCCGACAACGATTCGTCTCAGTTTCATGCTGCCTATGATCTGGGCACTGCGGATTGCCGATCATTGACAGCCTGCGGGCCGACTCCTACGATGTGCTGATCGGTTGATCGTTCCCGTGAGACGTCCAGCGGCATGACACACGAAGCTCCAGACTCCGAGAGTACCACGCAGTCGCCCAGCCGCAGCGGCGTGTTCGACCAGGCAACCGATCGCCGAGTGGAACGCTTTACCGAAAGCATCAGCTTCGACCGGCGGCTGTACGACCAGGACATCCGCGGCTCAGTCGCCCACGCCCAAATGCTGGCCCAGGTTGGAGTTCTGACCGCCGCCGAGTGCCAGCAGATCACGGCCGGACTGGAACAGATTCGCGCGGAGCTGGACGCCGGACAACTGCCGCTGCGGATCGAGCTGGAAGATATCCACATGCACATCGAACAGGCGCTGATCGACCGCCTGGGAGATGTGGGGCGCAAGCTGCACACGGGCCGAAGCCGTAACGACCAGGTGGCCACGGATTTGCGACTCTGGGTTCGCGACGCGCTGGACCACACCGACCGGCTGCTGGCCGACCTGCAACGGGCGTTCGTGGGACGTTGCCAGCAAGATCGGGACGTCATCCTGCCGGCATATACCCACCTGCAGAGAGCTCAGCCCGTGCTGGCGGCACACTACTGGCTGGCCTACTGCGAAAAGCTGGAGCGTGATCGGGGCCGGTTGGCCGACTGCCGCAAACGGGCCAACGTGTGCAGCCTGGGGGCCGCGGCCCTGGCCGGCACCAGCATCCCGATCGACCGGCACGACGTGGCTCAGCGGCTCGGATTCGACTCCGTGGCGGCCAACAGCCTGGACGTTTCCAGCGATCGGGACTTTGTGCTGGAGGCCGCCTTCGCCCTGTCGGTCATCGCTGTCCACCTGGGTGGGTGGGCCGAAGAGTGGATCCTGTGGTCCACGGCCGAATTCTCGTTTCTCAAGCTGCCGCACGCTTTCTGCACCGGTTCGTCCATCATGCCGCAGAAAATCAATCCGGACGTGCTGGAGCTGATCCGCGGCAAGACGGCACGGGTAGTGGGCGACCTGCAGACGTTGCTGGTTTTGGTCAAGGGCTTGCCGCTGGCGTACAACAGGGACCTGCAGGAAGACAAGACCCCTTTGTTCGACGCTTTCGATACGGTGCAAGCCTGCTTAAGTCTTGCTTGCCCGCTGGTCGAGGGTGCTGAATTGCGGCGGGAGGTGATTCGCCAACGGCTGGACCGAGGGTACCTGGACGCCACCACGTTGATGGAGTACCTGATCCGGCAGGGCATGCCACAGCGGACCGCCCATCACCTGGTCGGACAACTGGTGGGGACGGCGATGGAGCGGGATGTGCCGTTGTCGGAGCTGTCGTTGGAGGATTTTCAGCAGTTTCATCCGGACCTGGACGAACGGGTATACCACGTCTTGGGGGTTGAGAATGCGGTGGCCGCGTTTGTGAGCTACGGTTCAACAGCCCCGACGGAAGTCTCGCGCCAGGTTCAACTTTGGCGGACCCGACTGGGGCTCTGAGGAGATCAGACGGCCAGTTCGGGCGGCTCGCCGGCGAGCGCTCGAATGCTTTCCAATCTTGCGAGATGACCGCCATGCGTAGCGAACAATCGAGTTACTGGTTCCGGGCGAGTGTCCGGTTCCGGGCCCACACCCGGTTTCGGAACGGCTTTCTGCTGCTGGTGCTATCCGTTTGGGGGCTGACAGCTTGCGGGGGGGAGTTGCACGGCCAGGATCCGTTTGGTGGCGGCCCGATGGACCCCTTTGAGGCCCGGCAGCCGGGCAGTGCCCCGGCCGCGGCGCCACCGTTTGGCCAACCGCCCGCGGCGGGGGCAGCCGGCGGCGAGGATGTGGACCCCGTGGTGCAGGCGATCCGGGACTGGAATCCACAGACGGCCGAGCAACTAACGCGGGCTATGCAGGCGATGTTGGACCACGGCCGTCCGGACGAGGCCTTGCAGTACTTGAAGCGGATCCTGGCGGCCAATCCCGGAGTACCTGAGCTGGCGAAGCTGAACCAGGAGTTTGGTTCGGCCATGTTCATGCGGTTGCGGCGGGACGGTCGGGTTCAGCCCGAGGGCCAGCAGTTGGCGGACCGCGTCTTGTCGGCCGCCCAGCAGTGGAGCCAGGACCCAACGCGGCTGGCCGGTCTGGTGCGTCAACTCAGTGACGCGTCGGCCGAGCGGCGCGTGGCGGCGCTGACCGACTTGCGTTCGGCCGGCCTGGCGGCGGTCAACCCGATTCTGGCGGTGCTGCGCGATCCGGCTCGCGGCAGCGAGCACGCGAACCTGCGGCAGGCGCTGGTCGAACTGGGCGGGGCCTTCGCCGCACCGCTGCTGGCGGTTCTGGAATCGGACGACGCGGCGCTGAAAAGCCAGATCATCGAGGTTTTGGGCCGGCTGGAATCCCGCGCCGCCATCCCGCTGTTGATCCAGCCGGCGGTGGACGGTGACGAAGATTCCGCCGTTACGGAGGCGGCACAACAGGCTCTGCGGCGGATTGTCGGGGCGATGCCCACGCGGCTCGAAGCCAGGCATTTCCTGGAGCATGAGGTGCGGCGGCTGCTGGAGCTGTCGGCCGCTCCGGATCGCACCGGCAGCGTGGAATTCTGGCAATGGGACGCGGCGGGAAACCAGGTTGTGCGGTTGCGGGTCAGCGCCGCCGAGGCGGCCGTTGTGCTGGCGGCTCGGTTGGCCGACGACCTGTTCCAACTGGACTCGGAGAACGCGGATTACCGCCGGCTGAATCTGCTGGCCAATCTGGAAGCGGCCAAACGGCTGGGCGGTCTGGACCAGGCGTTGGCAGAGGGTCCGGGCACGGCGCACGCCAAGGCGGCGGCCGCCGGCGTAGCGGCCGTGGAGGACGTGTTGCACGAGGCGATTCGGCAGCGGTCCATCGGAGCGGCCATCGGGGCGGCGGAGGTGCTGGGTGAGATTGCCGGGCCCGAACTGCTGTCCACCTCTTCGGCCTCGCCCTCGCTGCTGCTGGACGCCCTGCGGCATCCCAACCGCCGGCTGCGGTACGCGGCGGCGATGGCGATCATGAAATTGAATCCCCAGCAGCGGTACGCGGGCAGCAGTTTTCTGGTCGAGACGCTGGGCAACCTGGCCTCGACGACCGGCCAGCCGAGGGCCCTGGTGATTCATCCGCGGGAGGAGTTCGGCCAGTCGCTGGCGGGCCTGCTGAGGGAAGTCGGCTATGAAGCCGATGCGGTGCAGACCGGCCACCAGGCGCTGCTGGCGGCCGATCGCCAGCCGGACTATGAGCTGGTGTTGATCAGCCCGGAGATTGATGGTCCGGCCTACAAGGAGGTGGTGCAACTGCTGCGGCGCAATCCGCGTACAGCCAGTCTGCCGGTGGGCATCCTCGCTCGTCCCGAACAGCTCGAAGCCGCAAGGCAACTGGCCGATCAGGATCCGCTGCTGCGGGCCTTTCCGCGGCCTCACGATGCGGCCACGATCGCGTTCGTAATTGGCGATCTGCTGGCCGTCAGCCCGGCCGATCGGATTCCTCAGGAAACTCGGCAGCAGCAGGCGGCCGCGGCCCTGGATGCCCTGCTGACTTTGGCTCGCGACCCGCAACGGTACGGGTTCTACGACTTGCAGCGTCAACAACCGCAGGTGGAAATGGCCCTGCACCAGCCGGCGCTGCGCGAGCGGGCCGCGGAACTGCTCGGACTGCTCGGCTCGCCCGCCGCTCAGCGAGCTCTGGTCGAGCTGGCCAGCCAGCACGCGCTGCCCGCCGAAGCCAGGCAGGCGGCGGTTCAGGCGTTCCAGCATGCGGTGGCCGAACGGCGCCTGCTGCTGACAACCGGCGAGATTCTGCGGCAGTACGAGCGTTACAACCAGAGTGCCACGCTGGACCAGGCCACTCAGCAGATCCTGGGCGCCATTCTGGACGTGATCGAATCCCGCTGGCGCGCCGAGCAGCAGGCACTGGCCACTCAGGGACAGGACGCGGAGAAACCGCCCGGATCGCTCGACTGACGATTGACCCAGTTGCAGGACGGGGCCCCACGCAAGCCTGGGCCCGTAGGGAACGATGGCCGGCTACCAATCCTACCAGCGCTCGGAGCACGGACCGCCAATCGCTGGCATCATCGGTTCCAGTCCGGCCATGGAGGAGGTCTATCGCCTGACGCGCCGCGTGGCCCGCAGCAACGCCTCGGTGCTGCTGCTGGGCGAGACGGGGACCGGAAAGGAACTGATCGCCACGGCCATCCATCGGCTGAGTCGCCGGAGCCAGGGGCCGTTCGTGCGCGTCAACTGCGGGGCGCTCAGCGAAAGCCTGCTGGAAAGCGAACTGTTCGGGCACGTGCGGGGCGCCTTCACCGGCGCCGTGAACAATCGCACGGGACGGTTCGAGGCGGCCCACACCGGCACGATCTTCCTGGACGAGATCAATTCCACGTCGCTGCTGCTGCAGGTGAAACTGCTGCGAGTGCTGCAGGAACGGGAATTCGAACGGGTGGGCGACACGCAGACGATCCGGGTCGATACGCGGGTGATCGCGGCCAGCAACCGCGACCTGATGGAGCAGGTGGAGTCCGAGAAGTTCCGCGAGGATCTTTACTGGCGGCTGAACGTCGTGCCGATCCAGATCCCTCCGCTGCGCAAACGGCGGGAGGACATTCCCGAACTGGTCGGCCACTTCCTGGCCCAGTACAGCGACCTGAACGACCGCTACGTGGTCCATATCCACCCCCAGGCGATCGAGGCCCTGCAGGACTACCACTGGCCGGGAAACGTCCGCGAGCTGCAGAATTACGTCGAGCGAGCGGTGGTGATGGCCGACGGCGACGAACTGACGGTGGAGCTGCTGCCCGACGCCGTCCGGCGCCGCGAACGAGCACGCCGCGGCCGGGCACGGGGCGGCGACGTCGAGGCGCTGACGTTCGAAGTGGTGCAGGAGGGCATCCAGGCGGCCGGACCCGACGAGGAAGGCCTGCACGACAAAATCGTCAACGGAGTGGAACGCGAACTGATCGCCCAGGTGATGCTGGCCTGCAATAATGTACAGACCAAGGCGGCGGCCCGCCTGGGGATCAACCGCAACACGTTGCACAAGAAGCTGAAAGAGTACAATCTGGAGACTGGCGGAGAGTAGCCCCGGAGTCAGGCCAGTCATGTTGCAAGGGATCACGATTACCTGTTTCGCGGCCAGCTATGCCGTGGTCCTGCTGCTGGAAGCCTCGCGGCTGCTGTTCCGGCTGCCGGTGCGGATGGCCGTGATCCTGGGCTGCACCGTGGCCGGCCTGGTCGCTCATACGGCCTATCTCTGGACGCTGGCCAGCGGCGAGCTGCTCAAGGCGGGCGTTGCTCCACTGTCGAACTGGTACGACTGGTGTCTGCTGGCCGCCTGGGTGCTGGCGTTGGCCTGCCTGGGTTTGACGGTCCGCCGGCCCCAGGTCAGCGTCGGCCTGTTCCTGATGCCGCTGGTGCTGGCCCTGATTGGCGTGGCCTATGTGCTGCGCGACGCCCCCGCGTTCAGCCGCGGCACGGCGCTGCTCACCTGGCGCAGCGTGCATGGCCTGGCCCTGATGCTGGGCACCGTCGGCGTGTTGCTGGGAGCGGCCACGGGCGTGATGTACCTGATCCAGTCGTATCGCCTGAAACACAAGCTGCCGCCGCGGCGCGGGTTCAAGCTGCCCAGCCTGGAATGGCTGCAGCGGTTCAACAAGCGATCGCTGGCCATCTCGGCCGGTCTGATGGCCGCCGGTCTGCTGTCGGGCATCGTCCTGAACCTGCTCAACCGGGGCCAGCCGTCGGGCACCGTGGCCTGGACCGACCTGGGCGTGCTGTCGTCGGGCGTGCTCTTCGCCTGGCTGACGTTGGCCGTGCTGCTGGAGACGTTCTACCGGCCGGCCAGCCAGGGGCGGAAAGTGGCCCTGCTGACGCTGGCCAGCTTCGTGTTCCTGGTGCTGGCCCTGGGCTTCGTGCTGCTGGGCGACCATGCCAGCCGCGAGGCGCCGGAAACGTCCTGGCAGACCGTTCCCGCGGAGCCCTGGGCGCGGAGATCCGGGCCATGAAACTGCAGATGGTCGGCTGCAGCCACCATAACTCATCGGTCCAGATCCGCGAACGGCTGGCCTTCAGCCCGGATCAGGCGCGACTGGCACTGGAGAAGTGGCGGGAGCGGTTTCCGCAGTCCGAAGCCGTGCTGCTGTCCACCTGCAACCGGGTGGAGCTGTATCTGGCCGCCGAGTCGCCGGCCTGCTGCCCGTCGCACCACGACGTGGTCGAGTTCGTGGCCAGCTTCCATGGCTTGAACGCCGTCGATATTTTCGACGATCTGTTCGAACGCACTGGCGAGGATGCGATCCGCCACCTGTTTACCGTGGCCGCCAGCCTGGACAGCATGGTGGTCGGCGAGGCTCAGATCCTGTCGCAGGTCAAGCAGGCTTACGAACTGGCTCAAGCCGGCAACAGCACCGGACCGCTGACGCACCTGGCGTTCCAGGCCGCCATCCGCGTGGCCAAGCGCGTGGCCAGCGAAACGGCCATCAACCAGAAGCGGGTCAGCATCCCCAGTGTCGCGGTGGCCGATTTCGCCCGGCAGTTCTGCGAACGGTTCGACGATAAACAGGTGCTGGTGATCGGTGCCGGCGAAATGGGCGAGGAGACGCTCCGCTATCTGATCGACGAAGGGGCCAGCCAGATCACGATCATCAATCGCCGGCGCGAGCGGGCCGAGGGGCTGGCCGAGCGGACCGCGGGCCAGGTCGCCGCCTGGGAACAACTGACCGACCTGCTGGTGGAGGCCGACCTGGTGGTCAGCACCACCGGGTCCACCCAGCCGATCGTGACCGAGGAACAGTTCCGGGAGATCAGCCGCCGCCGCTTCGAACGGCCGCTGTTCATTTTGGACCTGGCCGTGCCCCGCGATTTCGACCCCCAGATCGGCCGCTACGACGGCGTTTACTTATACTCGCTCGACGACCTGAGCGCCGTCTGCCAGAAGAACCGCCGGGCCCGGGACAAGGAATGGCCCAAGGCCGAACGGATCATCGAGGAAGAGACGGCCCGCTTCCTGGCCGAACTGCATCATCGAGCGACCGGGCCCACAATCCGCCGCTTGAAAAGTCTGGCGGACGAAGTGAAGCGGGACGAGCTGGAGCGGTTGCTCAACAAGCTCGCCTCCCTGGACGACCGCAGCCGCCTGGAAATCGAACGCTCGTTCGACCGGCTGGTCAACAAGCTCCTGCATCCGCCGCTCGAATCATTGCGGGACGAGGCCAGCGCGGGCACTCCCCACGGGCTGCTGGAAGCACTCAAGCGGCTGTTCCAACTGAGCGACTAACGGCCCCTGAGCGAACATTGGTGCGCGGTGTTCGGCCCACTGTCGCCTTTCGCTCCGCCATCGTCGCCTTTCGCTCCGCGAAAGTAGCGTGAATGCTGCTGATGAGCGTCCATTGGAAACGGCTGCAGAGGGGCCCGCTACTTTCGCGGAGCGAAAGGCGACAATGCCCGCTACTTTCGCGGAGCGAAAGGCGACTATGCCCGCTACTTTCGCGGCGACTTTCCCGGCGGGCAGGCTACTCTTCCATCTCGTCGAACTCGTCCTCCCAGTCCATGTCGTCGTCTTCCCATTCCTCGTCGTCTTCCTCCTCGTCGTCCACCTCTTCCCACGCCTCGTCTTCCTCTTCCTCCACCTCTTCCTCGTCTGCCTCTCCCTCTACTTCCTCCGTATCCTCAAACTCTTCTTCCTCTTCCTCGAACTCCTCGTCGTCGTCCTCGAAGTCCTCTTCCTCGTCCTCAAACTCCTCGTCGTCTTCGAATTCCTCGTCGTCCTCGAAGTCCTCGTCCTCGTCGTCTTCGAATTCGTCGTCCTCATCCGCCTGCAACAGGGGGGAAACCGCGGCCAGCGTGGCGACTGCCGTCAAATCCAGCTCGGGCTGCAAGAGTTCAGATTCGGTCGCGATCATTTCGGCTTCCTCCGGTTGTCGATCGGCTGGGGAACTCGGGTGTTTCGGGGACAAACTAGTGTTTCCAGTTTCGGCCATCGCGGCCAGGGGGGTTCGCAGCAGGTCGGCGCGCGGCAGTTGGTCCAGCGTGGCCAGTCCCATCAGTTGCAGGAAGCGGCGGGTGGTCGAGTACAGATAGGGTCTTCCCAGCTCCTCGCTTCGACCGCCGATTCGTACCAGGTCACGCTCCATGAGTTGCCGGAGAATCTCGCCGCAACTGACACCGCGAATAGCTTCAATGTCGGCACGCAGCACGGGTTGTCTATAGGCCACCACGGCCAGTGTTTCCAGGGCCGGGGCGGAAAGACGGGTTTCCGGCGGCACATGTTCCAGCCGCCGCAGCCAGGGTGCGAACGTCGGCCGAGTGAGCATCTGGAAGCCACCGGCGAACTCCTCGACGCGAAACGCCCTCCCCAGCTCATCGTATGTCTGGTTCAATCGGCGGATCAGTGTACGCGCTTCGGTTCCGTCCGCCAAGTTGGCGTACTGGGCCAGCTTGCGACTCGAAAGCGGCTCGCGGGCCAGCAGCAAGATGGCCTCCAACCGCCGCATCCGCAACTGCCGCGTGGGATCGGCAGCTTCGGCCCCGGAGCTGCCGCGCGCGGAGGGGC
>JAGFJK010000502.1 GCA_024102795.1 Pirellulaceae bacterium | reverse complement strand
GAAGCGGGGAGGGAGCCAGAGGGATTTCAAGGGGGGAGAGCTCGCGGAAGCAGAGGCCGTCCCAAGTTCCCGGTAGCCACACCCCCTAAATCCCGAGTTACCAACGCCTTATAAGCTGCACGATCTCGAAGCCAGGGAGGGGGCCAGAAGGATTTCCAGGGGGAGCGCTCGCCGAAGCGGACGCCGTCCAAGCTTCCCTCGGTCATAACGCTAAATCACCTCGGCAAAGCAACTTAAAAGCTGCACGATCGCTACACTCAGGAAGCAGCCCGAGGGACTTCAAATCCTGGCTCGTGGCCTGTTCGAAGGCCCGAAACATGGCTGTTGCGTGGAAGCCCCTGAACTTCCAGGATTATTATCTTGACATGTCGATAGTTTCCGATATATTTACATACAAGCGGGGCCGGACCAGAGGCGGTCGGCAATCACGACCGCCGTACTCACGATGCAACCGAAGGGAGTGCCGACGATGGAATTGCAGACGATTTCCGCCGAACAGTTACGGGCCGAAGAGCAGCGCAGCGGGGCCGTGGAGATGCTGGACGTGCGGACGCCCGTGGAGTTCCGCGAACTGCATGTGCCGCAGTCCCGCAACGTGCCACTGGACCAGTTGCGCCCGCGGCAGGTGATGGAGGCTCGCAACGGTGGTGCCGAGCGGCCGCTGTACTTGTTGTGCCGCACCGGCAATCGGGCTCGCAAGGCCGGGCAGCAGTTCCTGGATGCCGGGTATTCCAACGTGGTGCTGGTCGAGGGGGGCGTGCAGGCCTGGGAGCAGGCCGGGTTGCCCGTGACGCGAGGCAAGAAGGCGATCTCGCTGGAGCGGCAAGTGCGGATCGTGGCCGGAGGGCTGGTGTTGACGGGGACCCTGCTGGGTGTGTTCGTCCATCCGTACATCCTGGCGCTGCCGGCGTTTGTGGGCGCCGGGTTGATGTTCGCCGGGATCACGGACACCTGCGGGATGGGGATGCTGCTGGCCCGTATGCCCTGGAACCGCGTGGCTTGCGGGAAACCATCGGCCGGCGGCGACCAGTCCTGTTCGACCGCCTCCACGTAGGACCAGCGGCCGCTGACAGGGCTGCTCGGGAGCCGGGGAGCCCGGACTCGGGTAGTGGAAAGCGGGCCACTTGCCCCAGGGCAGGTGGCTATTTTCGCGCGTCCAGCGGCGACTTCGAGCCGCCCTGGTAACGCTCCAGGACTTCCGGCAGCAGGTCGCCCAGCCGCCGCAGGTGGTCCGTCGGTTGAGCCGGCTGGGAGCCGCTTGCCGGCGGACGAACGCGGACGACCGCCATGCCGGCCCAGTCCTCGTCCGCCGTCTCCCAAAATGCCCGCTGGCTGATCGCCATGTTCGCTCCGCGCCGGCAATCGGTCGCATGCATCATTGACGGTTCCTCCTGCTCGTCCTGTTCGTTCTGGTCATCCTGTTCCTCCTGCGGATTGGCTTGCTGCTCGCAGTATACGCAGATACTGTACGGATGTCAACTCATGCGTCGAGCTGTCGGGGGCGGCGGCGGGACCTGCGGCGAGGGACCGATTTGCGCGGGGGAGCCCACTTCACCTGCCGGGCCGGATTCACTACGGTGAAGCGGAGATGTGTCTTGAGACTCGCTTTTCGCCCCGCGCACGCAGGAACCGTCCGCCATGCCCTCCACGGTCAGCTTTCCCCTGGTGCGCCGCGAGATTGCCGGCGTCGACATTTTCGAGCTCGCGCGGCAATTCGGCACGCCGACCTACGTGTACGACGCCGCCAAGATCCACGAGCGGGTCCAGGACCTGCGGCCGTTCGACACCATCCGCTACGCGCAGAAGGCCTGCTCCAACCTGGCTGTGCTGGACCTGGTGCGCCGCCTGGGCGTGGTGGTGGACGCGGTCAGCGCCGGCGAGATACATCGAGCTCTGCGGGCCGGTTTCACGGCCGAGGGGGATCCGCCGGGGATCGTCTACACGGCCGATATCTTCGATCACGCGGCCCTGGAGATGGTGCTGGAACATCACGTGCCCGTGAACGCCGGCTCGCCGCAAATGCTGGACCAACTGGGGCAGGTCGCCCCTGGCCGCAACGTGACCCTGCGGATCAATCCCGGCTTCGGGCACGGCCACAGCCAGAAGACCAACACGGGCGGCGAGCAGTCCAAGCACGGCATCTGGCACGAGCAACTGGACGACTGTCTGTGGCGAGCGGATCGGCACGGGTTGGGAGTCAGCGGGCTGCACATGCACATCGGTTCGGGAACCGACCTGGAACATCTGGGGCAAGTCTGTTCGGCGATGGAGCGAGCGGCCCTGCACGTGGGACGGACGATCACCACGATCAGCGCCGGCGGCGGTCTGCCGGTGCCGTACCACGAGCGGCAGTCGTACGTGGACTTGGATCAGTATTTCCAGCTCTGGGACGCCACTCGACGGCGACTGCAGGACCAGTTCGGGCATGCCGTGTCGCTGGAGATCGAACCGGGCCGCTACATCGCGGCCGAGGCGGGCTACCTGCTGGCGGAAATCCGCGCCATCAAGCAGATGGGCCAGAACACGTTCTATCTGCTCGATGCGGGCTTCAACTGCCTCGCGCGGCCGATCCTCTACGGCGCCTACCATCCGATGTCCATTGCCTCCCGCACGGCCAACGACCAGGTGCTGCAACCGGTGGTGGTGGGCGGGCCGCTGTGCGAGTCGGGTGACATTTTTACCCAGGAAGAAGGTGGCTTCGTCTCCAGCCGGCCGCTGCCGGCGGCCGAGGTGGGAGACTACCTGGTCCTGGAATGTGCCGGGGCCTACGGGTTCGCCATGGCATCGAACTACAATTCCAAGCCGCTGCCGGCCGAGGTGTTGATCCACCAGGGTCAGCCGCACCTGGTGCGCAGCCGCCAGACACTGGACGACCTGGTGCGGGGCGAACAGATTCCAGCCTGGTAGGCCCTGGCCGGCCGAAGGCCCGGCACCTCCGTAGGTGGAACGACTGTCCCAGTCGTTCCCTTGTCAGGCCGAAGGCCCGTCGCCTCCCTTGGTGGAACGACTGTCCCAGTCGTTCTCTTGTCAGGCCGAAGGCCCGGCACCTCCTGAATCGCAGGATGGGTTGGCCGCCCGCCTCGCTGGTTCTATAATTGGTCGGTACTTTGTGAAATAAATCACGGCCCGCCCCCTGGTACGTTGCCAGTGTGCGGCCGATGTGAGGAATAACCCCATGGCGAAGCAAGGGCCGCGGAAAAAGCTCCCTAAGGAACTGGCGGTTATCAATGCCGATAACTGCACCGGCTGCGAGTCGTGCCTGGAGGTCTGCCCGGTCGATTGCATCTCACTGATCACCATGGATTTCGGCGTCAAGGGCTCGCAAAGCTGGTGCGAGATCGACCTGGAGCGGTGCGTGGGGTGCGAGGTCTGCGTCCACATTCCTCAGAAGAAGTCGAACCCGTACGAGCTGAAAGTTTGTCCCTGGGACGCCATCGAGATGGTGCCGACCGAGCAGGTGGCTCAGGTGGTCGCTCAGATCGGCGGCCCGCCGCAATACATCCGCGACAACTGGGACCGGCTGGTCGGGACCGCTCAGCATCTGGCCGAGCTGAAGGCCAGTTCGTAGGGCGTCGCGGCGGCCCGTCCTTCGTGGCGACTAACTATTTCGCCACGTCTTCCCTCGCTTACGCTTCGGTCCGCAAGTTTCCACCACTTGCGGGGCCAGCGCTGACCGCGCTCCTAGCGGATCGGTTGTTTGCCGAGCGCTCGCCGCAACAGTCCGATCTGGCCGGCGTGCAGCATTTCATGAGCGGCGCAGAAGTACAGTCCGCCGAGCCGGGTGGGAGTCACCGCGTACGGCTCGTCCATCGGCTGGTCCAGATGCTCGGTCGTGAACCCTGGCATCTCCCGCAGCGACTGTTCGTGCACCCGCTCCAGCACGGCGCGAATTTCGGCCGGCGCCGGGTACAGGGCGGCGTCCGTCTGAGGTACCGATCCGCGGCTGAACAGCTTGCGGAAGCGGCCCGACATCAGGTCCGTGTCGGCCGGCTGCCGGCCCCGCTGCCGGAACAGCGTCAGCCCGTACTCGGCCATCGCCAGGTGGCCGACTTGCCAGGCCAGGTGCGTGGGGACGCCCGGCGGCTGGTCGAACCAGCAGGCGTCGTCCATGTCCACCAGCAGGCTGAGCGTGTACTGGCGAGCGAATTGGATTTGGGCGATGGCGGCGGCGAGTCGCGGGTCGGCGGGCATGCGAGTGATTTTCAGTTTGGATGTTTTCGGTTTGGATGCGTGGCCGGACAGGGTCAGTGGAGCCCGTGGATGATCACGGTCTTCAATTCCGTCATCTCCTCGACGGCGTACTTGGGGCCTTCCTTGCCCAGGCCGCTGTCACCCAGGCCGCCGTAGGGCATCAGGTCGGCTCGCCAGGCGGGTCCCCAGTTAATCTGCAGGTTGCCGCTATGCACGTGGCGGGCGAACTGCAGGGCGTGATTCAGATCGCGGGTAAAGATCGCGGCGCTCAGGCCGTACCGCGTGCTGTTGGCCAGGCGGATCGCTTCCTCGATGTCGGTGGCACGGGTTACAGCCACGGCCGGACCGAACAGTTCCTCGCAACTGACCCGCATGTCGGGGTGCACGTCGGCCAGCAGCGTGGGCTGGAACAGGTTGCCGCTCCGCTGGCCGCCGCACAGCAGCCGGGCGCCGCCGGCCACCGCCTCCTCGACCCACTGTCCCACGCGTTCGGCGTCGCGCTGGCGGATCATCGGTCCCATGCGGATTTCGGGATCCAGGGGGTTGCCGGTCGGCAGTTGGGCCACGCGGGGCCGCAGTTGGTCGAGCAGCGATTCGTAGATCGGCCCCAGAGCGATCACGCGCTGGGCCGAGATGCAGACCTGGCCGGCATTCGAGTAGCCAGTGGCCACGGTCGCCGCCGCCACCTGCTCCAGGTCGGCATCGGGCATCACGATCAGGGGGCTGTTCGAGCCGAGCTCCATGGTGACTCGCTTGATCCCCGCCAGCTCGCAGATCCGGCGGCCGACGTCGGCGCTGCCGGTGAAGCTGATCTTCCGCACGCGGTGGTCGCCGCACAACTGCCGGCCGAGCGCATCGCCGGAGCCTGTGAGGCACTGGATGGCCAGCGGCGGCAGGCCGGATTCGAGCAGGATTTCGGTCAGCTTGAGTGCCGAGAGCGGCGTGTCGCTGGCCGGTTTGACGATGACCGCATTGCCGGCGGCCAGGGCCGGACCTACCTTGTGGCAGACCAGGTTCAAGGGAAAGTTGAACGGCGTGATGGCCAGCACGACGCCGCAGGGAACGCGGAGCGTGAAGCCCAGCTTGCCCGCTCCGGCCGACGCGCCGTCCAGCGGCAGGACCTCGCCGTACAGCCGCTTGGCTTCCTCGGCCGCCAGCTCCATCGTCTCGGCCGCGCGCCGCGCCTCGGTCCGGGCTTCGGCCAGCGTCTTGCCTTCCTCCAGCGTGATGGTCCGAGCCAATTCCTCCTCGCGGGCCGCCATCCGCTGCGCGGCCTGGCGAAGAATCTGCGACCGCGTGTAGGCCGGCAGATCGCGCATCAGGGCCGCTCCGGCCGCGGCGCCCGACAGCGCCCGCTCGGCATCCGCCGGAGTGGCCGCCGGCACCGTGTCGACCACGCTGCCGTCGAAAGGGTGCACGACGTCGATCCGCTGCTGGCCGTCGACCCATTGGCCGTGAACGAACATCTTCATCAGTCGGGGCGGCTCCTGGGAAACGCGGGCAGGCGGGCGGTGGCCGGCCGCTCGCCGTTCGCGCGGCCGCTACTGCCTGCGTTCGATTTTCGAGCGTCGAGCCGGATTTCGCAAGCCGCAACTGCGGACCGCCCCTTGGAAGCCAGCCCCGGCAGTTGGTAAGCTCGCCTGCTCCGCGGGCGCCGATTGCCGATGCGTTGTTTGTTCCCGCGGCCGATACCCTTTACCCTTCCCGCACTCTTCCGGCAGCCAACCGTGACCACGACCGCGGAACCACGACTGCTGATCCTGGGCGCTCACCCGGACGACGCCGAGTTTCACGCCGGAGGGCTGGCCGCGCGCTACCGCCGCCTGGGGCGCGCCGTCAAGCTGGTCTCGGTGACCAATGGAGCGGCCGGGCATCACCGGCTGGAGCCCGACGAACTGGCTCGCCGCCGACGCGACGAAGCGGCCGCGGCCGGCCGCGTGATCGGTGCCGAATATGTAACCTGGGATTTTCCCGACGGCGCCCTGCTGCCCAGCCTGGAGCTGCGCCACCAGATTATTCGCGAGATCCGCTCGTTCGAACCCGACCTGGTCCTGACCCACCGCACGTGCGATTATCATCCCGATCATCGAGCGGTGGGGCAGGCCGTGCAAGACGCCTCGTACCTGGTGACCGTGCCGCTGGTGGTCCGCGACGTGCCCATCCTGCGGCGCGACCCAGTGGTGGCGGCGATGGCCGACCTGTTCACTCGCCCGAACCCGCTGCGGCCCGATGTCGTATTGGACACGACCGCCGAGGTGGACTCGATCGTGGCGATGCTGGCCTGTCACGAGTCGCAGGTGTTTGATTTTCTGCCGTACAACCAGGGCCTGCTGGAGCAGGTGCCTTCGGACCCGGCGCAGCGACTGGCCTGGCTGCGAGCGTGGTATGGCGGGCGCGCTCGGGCCGTGGCCGACCGGTTCCGGTCGTCGCTGGTCGCCGAGCTGGGCGAGGAGGTCGGCGGAGCGGTGGAGTTTGCCGAGGCGTACGAGATCAGCGAATACGCCACCGCTCTGGACCCGGCGGAGCGAAAGCGGCTGTTTCCCGATTGAAGTCCTGGAAGGTTCCATCGCATGATCCGCGGCACTCGACGTTGGTGGCCGGCAGCCTGGTTTCCCGTCCTGTGGGCTGCCTGGGCGCTGAGCTTGCCGGGATGCGGTCTGGCGACGCCTGGGCCGGCGGAGAGCGAATTTCAGCAGACGGCGTCCGGTCTGAAGTACCGTATTCGGCGGCAGGGAACTGGATCAGTGCCAACGCTGGAGCAGTTCGTGCGGATCCATTACCGCGGCTGGCTCGACAACGGCTCGGTGTTCGACAGTACCTATGAACGAGGCGAACCGGCGGCCTTGCAACTGAAACAGGCGATCCCCGGCTGGCAGGAAGGCCTGCTGCTGATCCGCGAGGGTGGCGCGATCGAGTTGGAGGTTCCGCCAGAGCTGGCGTACGGCGCCGAAGGCAGACCGATGATCCCTCCCGACTCCCGGTTGCATTTTCTGGTCGAGATTGTCGAGGTGGTGCGTCACCGCTAGAGGGCGGCGGATCGAGGAGGAGGAGACCGGGAGTATTCTGGTTGGAGGTTGGCCTGGGATTCGGGCTCGGGCCATTGCAAATTGCAAATTGGGAATTGCAAATTGGGAATTGCGGAGCGCGGAGTGCAGGTTGCGGAGTGACATCGGGTCAAGGAGCACCGCCGAATCAGCACTTGTGAGGGGGAAGATTGCGGCCGGAATCCGTGCCGCGGCGGCGGAATTGGGAGTCGGGGCCGGAAATTTGCCAAAATCTGTGATTTCTGGCGGAAAAGCGGTCTTGTCAGGCGGCGGTCATTTGTCACTATTAGGGAAGTGTGGGTCGCGTTGACGCAGCGCGACGGACTAGAGGCCCACGACGTGGTCGCATCTTGGCACCGCGATCGAAGTGGGGAGGTCTAGTTGGAAAGGAGGTGGTCTAGTGGAATCTGTCTGTAGTAGTTGCCAACATCGAGGTGGCACCGCCTAGACAGTCGGCGGGCTGTCGATTCGGCAGCCACCCACTCGTAGTGGATCACCTGATCCCTTCTTGCGAGTAAACGAGGCCCGGTTTGCGAAAGCAGACCGGGCCTTCGCTTTTTCAGGGGCCGGTTTTCCGCCGGAATCTCGATAAGTGGGGCGAGGACATTCGTCCTCGTTCGCTTCTAGGCGCGGTTGCCGCGAGCAACTTGGGCGCGCGGCGACCACCTTCACCTTCTTGACCCTGGGGTCGTCCGATGAACCGCACATCTCCCGCGATCGTCGGCCGCCAGGCTCGTGCGCTGCGAATTCTGACCTGCCTGCAATCAGGTCCGGGATTTAACGCCGATGAGTTGGCGTGCCAGTTGAATGTCAGTCGACGAACCATCTTTCGCGACTTGGACCTGATCCGTAACGCCGGCGTGCAGGTCTATTTCGACGAGCGGTTTGACGCGTACCGCTTGTCGTATCAGTCGCAGTGCGTCGAACCGCCGCGGTTCGACGAACGAGAGTTGGGCCAGTTCGTCCTGATGGCTCACCTCTCGCTGCTGCAGCACTTTCCCGGCTTTGGTCCCAGCGGCCGCGAGGCGGCGGCCAAGCTGTTGTGCGCCTATCCGTATTCGCAGCGGATCGGGATCAGCCGCCTGCTGAACGCCTGCGTCTGCCAGCCGCCCGACCAGCGGCCCCCGGCCCAGGCGGCCGCCGTGTTGCGGACCGTCCTGGACTCGATCCGCACCCAGCGCCGCCTGCGGGTGGTGGTCCGAGCCGATCAGCAGCAGCCGTCGCTGCGCACCCGGTTCTCGCCCTACCAGTTGCTGCTGGCCTGGAACCAGTGGTCCGTCGTCGGGCACTCCAGCGCCCACCAGGGCCAGCGGGAACTGCACATGTCGGCGATTGAATCGGCCGAGCTGACGTCGGAGCCGTTTGATGTGCCGCGCGGAATGCGTCGAGGACCGCAGTTGACGTTTGAGAGTTCCACCGCCGGATGATGCGGCGCCGGACGGGCTGGTCCGCTGGCCGGTGATGCCAGGAACCCAGGGGCTGCGGTTGAACCCGCGGCCTCTGAGTTCACTTTTCTGGTCGCTTCGCCGTTGGCTCCAAGGGCTGGTGGGACGATAAGTTGTTGTATTGTCCGATCCGAGAAACAGCGGGCTGACGCCCGCCGCTCGCCAGAGAAACAGCGGGCTGACGCCCGCCGCTCGCCTGGGGAAACAGCGGGCTGACGACCGCCGCTCGCCTCCGTTTCAAGGCGAAAGGCATCGCCACAGGGCACTCTACCAGCTCAGGCCCCGGAAAATCTTGCGAACCGTCCGTTCGTGCAACTGGAATTGCCGGGCGAGCTCGGCGAAGCTGGCGCCTTGGATCCGCTGCAGGACAAGCTGGCGTTCGCGTTCCGGCAACTGCTCCATCAACTGCCGCCAGAGCTCCTGGGCGATCGCCTGTTGGCTGGGGGATGGCCGACTCTCGCTGACGTAAGCCGGCGACTCGGCCAGCAGCGATTGCTCCCGCGACACGTTATAACCTTGGGTCCATAAACGCTTCCGCAGTTCCTCGACCAGCTTGTTGCGGGCCAGGATCGTCAGGAACCGGACCAGGTCGATCGGCTGGGCCAGTTCGCCGATCCGTTGCCGGTTGCGAAACATCGAGGCCCAGACCATCTGGATGAAGTCGTCCGAGTCGTACTTGGTACGCAAGCGGCGCGGCAGGCGGCGGCGAACCGCTCGCCGGACATGCGGTTCGTAGTCTTCCACCAGGCGGCGGAAGGATGTTTCCGAACCGGACTGGACCCCGTGCAAGGTGCGGCGAAAGAGCGAAAAATCATCCATGCTGGCCGGGACCCTGGATGCCCGCCTGCGGCGACCGATCGGCCGGCGGGCTAAGACTTGAATGTGTCAAGGCCTGACTCGGCCATGAGTATACCCGTTTTCGTCGCCGACTTCCACGGTCCGGCTTCCCCCTGCCCTCCCCGGCGCCGGCGGCCCGATTCATCGCGCGGCGCTGGCACGGGCTGGCGAGGCACCTTACACTGAGAAACAATTCACGCTGCGTCGCTCCAGCCAATTCAGCTCGGTACCTTCTGCGGATCGGAGATTCCCCCATGAAGACAAGGACTCGGTTAGCTCGCCGCCAATTCCTCCAGGCCTCGGCCGCGACTGGCGTGGCGGCGCTGATGGCACCCACGATCGTTCCCGCCTCGGCCCTGGGTCGCGACGGCGCGGTCGCTCCCAGCGAGCGGATCACGGTGGGCGGCATCGGCATCGGCCGGCGAGGGACGTACGATCTGGGCTGCTTCCTGGAGCAACCCGACGTGCAGTTTCTGGCGGTCTGCGATGTGAAGGAGGAGCGGCGAGCGGCCGTCAAGAAGATCGCCGACCAGCATCATGGCAACCAGGATTGCGATACATATCGCGATTTTCGCGAGCTGCTGGAGCGGGACGATATCGACGCCGTGCTGATCGCCACCGGTCCCAATTGGCACTGCACCGCGTCGGTGTACGCCGCCAAGGCGGGCAAGGACATCTACTGCGAGAAGCCGTGCACCAAGAACATCGCTCAGAGCCTGACGCTGGCCGAAGTGATGCGGCGGACAGGCCGCGTGTTCCAGGCCGGCACGCAGCGGCGGAACCTGCCGCACTTCGCCTTTGCCTGCGAGTTGGCGCGGACCGGCAAGCTCGGCAAGCTCAAGACCGTGCACGCTCACCCGGCCGGCATGACGGCCAAGATGAGCGGTTGGGAGACGCCGGAGGCCGAGCCGCCCAGGGAGGTGGTCGACTGGGACTTGTACCTGGGGCCCGCCGCCTGGCGTCCGTTCAACAAGCAACTGCTGGACGGCTTCAATTTCGAGAAGGGCGGCGGCCTGGTGGGCGGCGGCGTGCTGGAATGGGGCTCCCACTGCGTCGATCTCTGCCAGTGGGCCGTCGGCGCCGACGACACGGCGCCGGTCGAATACCATCCGCCGGAGAATGGGCGCTTGACGGCTCGCTACGCCAACGGCGTCGAACTGGTGATCCGCGAGACCGGCTGGCTGCCGCTGGGTTCGTGCCCGGTGCGGTTCGAGGGCGAGGAGGGATGGATCGAGACGGGCGACAGCGGCAAGATGGTGCTGAGCTCGCCGGCGCTGCTGGCGGGCCGCAAGGTGGAGGAGATCCCCGGCTATCCGGCCACGTTCCACGTCCGCGATTTCCTGGACTGCGTCAAGACCCGCAGCCAGCCCAAGACGAACGCCGAGGCGGCCTGTTTCGCGCACATCGCCTGCCACGCGGCCAACATCGCCATCGCGGTCGGCCGTCCGTTGAAGTACGACCCGGCGACCAATGAGTTCATCGGCGACGAGCAGGCGAATCGCCTGCGGAGCGAAGCGCTGCGCGAACCGTGGAGGCTGTAGGCCGCGGCCCCCGCTCGGAGTTCGTTCACCGCTCACCAGCAATTCATTCATGCAAAGGATTACGACCATGTTGCGACGGTCCCGACATCTGATTTTTGGTTCCGCGCTGTGCCTGTCGGCGGCGCTGGCCGGGTGGCTGCCGCCGGCCGCTGGCGCTCAGGATCCGGCCAAGGAGCGCGAGCTGATCGGCGTGCTGCGGTCCGACGCGCCGCCGGCCCAGAAGGCGATGGCCTGCAAGCAGCTTGTGTTTGACGGATCGCCGGAAGCCGTGCCGGCCCTGGCGCCGCTGCTTGCGGACAAAGAACTGGCGTCCTGGGCGCGGATCGCCCTGGAAGCGATCCCCGGCGACGAGGCGGAGGCGGCCCTGCGCGAGGCGGCTGGCAAGCTGGAAGGCCGGTTGCTGATCGGTACCCTCAATTCGCTCGGCGCGCGGCGCGACGTCGAGGCGGTCGACCTGCTGCGCGGCAAGCTGCAGGCGGACGACGCCGACGTGGCATCCTCGGCGGCGGTCGCCCTGGGGCGGATCGGCGGCGACGTGGCCACCAAACAACTGCGCGAGTCGTTGCAGGTGGGTCCCGCGGCGGTCCGTTCGGCGGTGGCCGAAGGCTGTATCTTGTGCGCCGAGCGGTTGTGGCAGGAAGGGCGAGCGGACGAGGCGGCGGAGGTCTACGAGGCGGTCCGCCGGGCCGACCTGCCGAAGCCCAGGCATCTGGAAGCGACACGTGGCCTGATTCTGGCTCGCCAGGCCGCGGGCGTCGGGCTGCTGGTGGAACAACTGCGGAGCGACGATCGGCAATTCTTCCAACTGGGCCTGACCGTGGCTCGCGAATTGCCGGCCGCCGAAGTCACCCAGGCCCTGACCGCCGAGCTGGCCCAGACGGCCCCCGATCGCGGCTCGCTGCTGCTGCTCGCGCTGGCC
>JAGFJK010000454.1 GCA_024102795.1 Pirellulaceae bacterium | reverse complement strand
ATCGACGCGCGGGTTCACGAGCGGCTCGAATCGTCGGGGATTCCCCTTTCTGCTCCGGCAACCGACGCGGAGTTCCTGCGCCGCGTCTGCCTCGATCTGCACGGTGTGATCCCGACGGCGGAACGCGTGCGAACTTTCCTGGCCAACAAGGCCGCGAACCGGCGGGCCGCCCTGATTGACGAATTGCTGGCCGACCCGCGGTTTGCCGCGCATCTGGCCGATCTCTGGGACGATTACCTGATGCCGGCCGCGGATGACCCGCGCCTCGCCAAGCAGCAACTCAACGCCTGGCTGGAAACGGCGTTTCGCCAACGGTCTTGGGACCGGATTGTCCAGGAGTTGGTGACGGCCTCCGGGCACCGCGACGAGAATGCCGCCGTGAGCTATCTGTTCAAAGGGCGCGAGACGCTGTCGCCGGCCGAGTTGACGGACCTGGTTTCGCAGTACTTCCTGGGAGTTCGGTTAAATTGTGCTCAGTGTCACGATCACCCCTTCGCGTCCTGGACGCAGGACGACTATTGGGGTGTGGCGGCGTTCTTCACGCAGATCCAGTACACCGACCGGCGGCAGATGAAGTCGGGCGTCATCCGGGATGATCTGGCTCTGGACGTGCGCAAGCTGGAGAATGCCGACCGGCTGCGCGAACCCAGGTTTCCGCGCGGCGAGGTGCCGGAGCTGCGCGTCGCGCGCCGCCAGGCGCTGGCACTCTGGATGACCTCGTCGGAGAACCCGTTCTTCGCCCGCGCGATGGTCAACCGGATCTGGTGGCAGCTCTTCGGCCGCGGGCTGGTCGAGCCGGTGGACGACATGCACGAAGGCCACGCCGCGACACATCCGGAGTTGCTGGCCGAATTGACGGAGCAATTCGTCGCTTCGGGACACGATCTGCGTTTTCTTTGCGGGGCCATCTGCAACAGCCAGACGTATCAGCGGACCAGCAGGCCAGCGCCGGGGAACGAGCAGGATCGCACGGGGTACAGCCGCATGGCAGTCAAGGTCTTTACGCCCGAGCAGCTCTACGATTCCCTGGCGCTGCTGTTGCCGGCCACTTCCACGCCCAAGCGGTTCGTTGGGAACGCCGATCCACGAGAGGAATTCGTGCGATTCTTCCGTTCCGATGGCGATCCGGCTCCCACGGTCTATGACCGGGGCATTCCGCAGACCTTGCGCATGTTGAATGCGCCCCAGTGGTTCAGTCCCAGGGGCGAGGCGGCGATGGTTCGGCGACTTGTCGAACCGGAAATGGAGGCGCCGGCAGCGCTTGAACAACTCTACCTCTGCGTCCTCGCGCGGACACCAACGGAAGACGAGCGGCAGATTCTTGCGGACTTCCTGCGGGAACATCCCGGGGACCGCGAGCAGGCTTATGCCGAGATACTGTGGGCCCTCGTCAACGGCAGCGAATTCTCCTTGAACCATTAAGGCGATTGCCAACTCCGGACATCCAGACTGCGGTACCTGGAACGATCGTATGAACCATCTTGTCTCACGGCGCCGCTTCATCGCCGGCTCTTGCGCCGGGCTGGCCACCGGTTCGAACTGGCTGCACGCCTTGGCGACGCACGCGGGCGACCGCAACCTGGTGCCGCCCAAATCGTGCATCCTGCTGTGGATGACGGGCGGGCCCAGCCACATTGACACGTTCGATTTGAAACCCGACGCGCCGGACGGTTTTCGGGGCGAGTTCCAACCGATCAGCACCTCGATTCCGGGGATACAGATCAGCGAGCACTTTCCGCTGCTCGCTCGGCGGATGGAGCACGTGGCGATCATCCGCAGCATGACGACGCCCGAGTCCGATCACGCCCTGGCTTCGTATCACGTCCACACGGGATATCAGCAGCGGGCCGGCGGGCTGTCGTTCCCGGCGCTGGGTGCGATCACGGCGGCCGAGCGGAACCGACCTGATTGCCCGCTGCCGAACTACGTGGTCGTCGGCCCAGGGCCGCGAGTCGGAACCACGTCGGGTTTCCTGGGCCAGCGGCAACAGCCTCTGTACGTACGGGCCGCGACACGCGGCGTCGAATACGCGGAGCCCGTGGTCGACGACCTGCGCTTCGACCGCCAGCTTGGCCTGCTGCGGAAACTGGAGCAATCGTTCATTCGGCGGTATCAAGCGCCCGCGTCGCAGGCCCATGCGATTGCCGTGGACGACTCCGTCCGGTTGATGCGGGCACCGGAACTGGTCTCGTTCGATCTGTCGCGAGACCCGCGCCGGGAGGCATACGGGGCGAGCAGCTTTGGCCAGGGATGCCTCTTGGCCCGCCGGTTGGTCGAAGCGAACGTCCCGTTCATCGAAGTCAACATGCGGCAGGCGGATTGGGACACCCATCAACAGAACTTCCCTCGCACCAAGGCTCTGTCGCTGGAAGTCGACGCGGCCATGGCGGCGCTGATGGACGACTTACGGGATCGCGGGCTGTTGGATCGCACTCTGGTGGTCTGGATGGGCGAGTTTGGTCGCACTCCGCAAATCACCAGCGGCGGTGGCCGGAACCATCATCCTCGCGCCTGGTCCACGCTGCTGATCGGCGGCGGCATCCGGGGCGGCCAGGTGATTGGTAGAACCGATCGCACGGCCAGCGAAGTCGTTGACCGGCCCGTGCCAATCGTGGACTTCCTGGCCACCGTCTGCCGTCTGTTGGGCATTGACCACACGCAGGAAAGGACCCCGCCCGGCGTCAATCGGCCCGTGCGGATTGTCGACCAGGGCGATCATCCGATCGAGGAACTGCTCTCCTAGCGCCTGACGTCAAAGAACCCGATTGTGGCGGACCATCGGTGTCTACTCACACTAGTCGTGCATCTCCAGGACGGCCGCCGGAATGCAGGCGACCGATGCGGGCGCGTAGTTGCACGTGCAGCCCGCCGTGAGATTGGGGATGTTCAGCACGCCGTTGGCCGGATACAGATTGTTGTTCACCGAACAGCCGGGGCGGACGCCGAGCAGCGGAGTAATCTCGCGGCTGTCCAGGT
>JAGFJK010000453.1 GCA_024102795.1 Pirellulaceae bacterium | reverse complement strand
GGGGAACCGCACGAGCCTCGCGGCGGAAATCGACAGCACGGAAGACTTCCTGAACAGCTACACGTACGACGCGCTGCACCGCTTGATTCGAGTGGACCAGACCCAGCAGAGCGGCGGCAATACGGTGCACGGGAAGCGGATCGATTTCTCGTACAATGCCCTGTCACGCTACGCCGGGATCGCGCGTTTCAACGACACGGACGGCGGTGCTGGCGATGAAGTCGCCACGTCGACGTTCACCTATGATTTGCTTGGCCGGTTGACGATGCTGGAGTACGAGCACGGCGGGACGGACTTGTTCACGCCGTACGAATGGTCCTACGACAACATCCACCGGATCACGCAGTTCGTCAACGAGGACGGCACGAGCGACTACGAGTACGACAAGACCAGCCAGTTGACGGACGCCGACCAAGACTACCAGTCCGACGAATTGTATTCGTACGACGCCAACGGCAACCGGACGATGAACGGCTATCAGACGGGTGGCAACAATCAACTGGAGAACGATGGCACGTATTCCTACGAGTACGATGGCGAGGGGAATCGGACGTCGCGCACGAACGACACGACGGACGAAGTCACCGAGTACGAGTGGGACCACCGCAACCGGCTTACGAAGGTGACCGAGAAGGACGAGTACGGCGCCATGACGCAGGTGGTGGAGTACACCTACGACGTCTTCAACCGGCGGATCGGCAAGGCGGTCGACATGACGTCGCCCTTCACAATGACCGATGCCGTGATCGAACGCTACGTCTACGACGACGTTACCGGCGTGGCCAGTCTCGACGGCGGAAACGTCGTGCTGGACTTCGCCGATCCCGACGGCGACGGCTCCACGCCGACCGCCCTCGAACGGCGCTACCTCTACGGCAATGCCGTTGATCAGATCCTTGCCCAAGAAGACGTCACCGAAAGCACCAGCAGTGCCGACCGCGTTCTCTGGCCGCTGGTCGACCACCTGGGCACCGTTCGCGACTTCGCCAAGAACGACGGCACGCTGGGCGAGCATTACGAGTACGACTCGTACGGCAACGTCGTTAGTGGCGACACATCGGCGACTCGCTACCTATTCACCAGCCGCGAATTCGACGAGGACACTGGCCTGCAGTACAACCGGGCGCGGTGGGACGACGCCGCGGTAGGAAGATGGGTGAGTGAGGACCCGATCGGGTTCGCGGCAGGTGATGCGAATGTGTACCGGTACGTGTCGAATGCACCGGTCAACAGCCATGACCCAACTGGGTTATTTGAAGGCCCTCCACCCACGTCGGCTCTTCAGTCTACAACACAGAGCATCGAAGCCCCATTATCCGGCGGTTGCTCAGTTCATACGGGCACTTTCGTTCTTCCGCCGACCACAGCTGATGAGCTCGGCATCCCCTCACTCGACTACGAATTCATGCAGGGCGATGACGGGCTGCCCGTTTTGACGCTTGAGTTCCCCAAAGGTTCGAGCTATGTGGTTAAACCAGAATATGAATGGGCACCCTTAACTGCGCTATTTGCATACTTCAACGGCGCCTGGTCGGATGCTCGCGCAATCGATGAGAGGAGAAGGGAGTACGCGATCAGAAAGGCGCTCGCCGACTTGGCTGCTGATCCGGCAAACTCAGATTTCCCCAAGACATTCCGTGAAATCCAGTTGATTGGCGCCGACACGGCGCGGCTTGAGATTCAAGCACTTGCTGAGGGGAGTGTCGAGGTAACAATCGCTGGTTTTGGCGGAGGGTTTCTTACTGGCGCCGGAGGGGGAACATTCATTGACGATATGACGCCCTCCGAGGCGAAGAGGTATGAGAAATACTGGAAGCAACGGCACGTTGATATACGAGACGGCGCAGGGATTCCAATCAATACTCGCCAGCGTGAGTACACCACGCCCGGAACACGGAGCATTGTGGATCAGAAAATCAGTTCCGAGACGGGTCAAGTCTATCCGCGCGAGACAATCTATGACGACTTCGGTCGCCGAATCGGGACGAACGATTTAACCGACCACGGGCGACCAAACGTCCATCCGAATCCACATCACCATCCGAATACGCCATTTGATCCAAAGCAACATGGACCAGTAACACCCGGTCTTCATCCTTTAACACCGACGAGAAGCTAGGGTATGGACGCGATCGGACATTTCTGGGCGGCTGCGGTGTTTTCGGGTTTCGCGACACCGTCAGATTGGCGTAGTTGGGCAGACCGCAAGATCGAAGAGAATGAGAGCCCTGAAGATTGGATTGTCTTGATGTCTCTGGCATCAACAGAAGACGAGTTGCTTGAACCACTCGGTAAACGCATGCGGGCGGAGGAATTGGAATGCGGGCATCGAATCTACATTGGCAACGCCAAGCTGGGATACATCTACTGGAGTTTTAAGCTCGGAAAGATGCCGCTTGAGCAGTGTTTGGCGAAATCGGGTGACGAAGCTGATGGTGGCACAGGTGATTTAGAGTGCGAAGTTGTGTATGCCATATTGAATCGCCTTGAGGAGCGTCAAAAATCTGGAAAGCCGTGGGATGACTTGGTCAAGAAAGCAGACGAGTTGTTTCAACCGTATTTGAAAATCGCGAAGGACCAATGGGCTTCACTGGGACAGACTGCGCCTGACGACCGTCGCGGCTAACGACGGACCATAGAAAGGTTATAGAAAAGATGGACACGTAGTAAGAAAGGTCTAGTAAGAAAGGTCAAAGAAAGGTCAGGCGAAAGGGAAGACACCCAGAAATCGGGAAGCGAAAGGGAAGACACCCAGAAATCGGACGACTGGGCGGCAGAACCAGCAGGTAGAGTGGTGGAATGCTGGTCCGGAAGAGGGGGAAATGGGGGCAGTTGACTGGGGGCAAAAGGTCCGAAAGCGAGTGGCGGAGGGCGACAAGCTGCACGTCAGGCAGCTTCGAGGCGCGGCATCCCTGCACGCTGAGCGGACCGCTTGAAAAAACGGGGTAGCGGGTGACCAAATGATCGGCGAGCGACTTGCTGCGATGGCGGGCGTGTGGGGCGTGACAAGCAGCCCCGCTGCTTGTCCCACGCTGACCGCCGCAGCAGGTCGGTGACGCTAGGTCAGCCAAACGTCGCTCGACAGTTCCGCATTCCCTTGACCCAGCGGTCCCCGCTGCGGTTGAGCAATTCCCGCACCCGCTCGACCGACCCGACCGCTCGGCCAAACCACTTGTCAAAGTTATTCACCGCGGTCGTCCAGCGGTCGGGGTCCAGCCCAAACTTCCTCAGGTGCTGCACCAGCCCCGACGGATCCGAATCCGGTGCCGCTCGCGCCGCCGCGGTCTGGGCCACGACCCACAGCAGGATCCGCACATAGTCCGACATCGACATGTCCAGAATCGGATTGCCAGACGCTCGACGGCGACGTTCCCCCTGGGGAAACGGACGCCTAGAACGGGTGTGGCTTGGGGAGCTCGGCAGCGCTGCGTCGGCGTTGGATGAGCCGCAGTCCGCGAGTGGAACCGCGCTGCTGGTCTCGTTGCACACCACCTCTGTCAGTTGTCTCGCTGGTCTCAAGTGAAACGCTGGACTAACGGGAATCAGGCTGGGAATCGGGCAATCCAGACAATGAATCCCGCGCGGCGAGCTGGCCGCACGCATGGCTAACTCGGAGTCCAAACGCGGCGAATCCAGCAGCACAGCTTACGACTCTCCAGCATTTTCCAACTCTGACGAGTTGTCGGTGGCGGCCCGTTTACCCTGGGGCACCTTTCGTCACCCCCTCCGCCAGACCAACTGCTCACCGCCCCGCCCGCTGTTCCCGCCACCCCGCCGCCCGATAATCAAGCGTAGAATGGAAGCACATCGAACAGGAGCCGACCCATGACCCAAATCGTTGCCACGGCGGAACAGGTACGCCAGTTGAACGAAGCGCGTGATGGCATTGAGTTCGTCGACGAGACGGGCAAAAGGATTGGAGTTATAGCCAGGGAAGTGGATTTGGAGGACATTCGACTGGCACGTGCTCGTCTTGAATCCAAGCAGCCGCGGTTGTCCTACGCCGACGTGCTTGGTCACCTGGCCGGACTCGGCGCATCGTGAGCCGGTTCACTGTGGTTTGGCTGCGCGACGCGATCGACGGCGACGTTTGCCGTCACGAAACAGTCGCCGATAGTCGTCCCCCGTATACGAATCCTGCCCGCACAGGAACGCTCGCTGCACGCACCGCGACCAGCAGTGGTACGTGGCGATCTCTCCATTGCGGACAATCTTGTGGCGAGGCTGGCCGGGCATCGCTGTACTCCCGAAAAGCGATGGTGGTCGCCCGCCGCTCGCCAGAAGGCCCTGAACGGTCCAGGTCCGGCGAAATTCTCGAAAATTCGTCCGGCGGCGTTTGACGGGCGGCCAACCGAGACCTAGCTTTCTAGTGCCCGGAGAGTTGCCGTCAGGGGCGACCACCGGCTGTCGACTATCGCGACTGGCTGAACAACTTGCCCCGTTCACGGCAAGGGAGCAAACCCATGTCACACGCCTCGGAACAGTCCTCGCCCGCGTTCGTGGATCGGCGAACCAGCTTCGATGGTCATCCGCCGGCCGAAGGCGAGCGGCGGCAGTTCGCCAACAGCCACGGCCATCTCTCGCCGGCGGCCCGCGAACTGGCCGAGGCGATCGACCGTTACAAGCTGTGGCATCGCCGCCGGTTCATCGACTGCGAGGAGATGCTGGGAATCATTCTGCAACTGGGCTATCGCCAGACGTTGGCCGACGCACCTCTCCAGCGCACCAGTCCGGCCAGTACCGCGAATTTGCTGGCGGTCGATAGCGGTGTCCCAACTGTCGGCATCCAAGTCCCGTCGCTCGGCGTGCCACAACCGTAGCTCGGCGGCAGCCCGTCGCACACGCATCGAGCCGCCTCACGTCCCGTGCAACACGGGACGCGTCAACTGTTCGATCGACAGCAGGCCGATCATCACGTCTCGATCGTCCAGCACGGCCGCCAGCGGCTCGCCGGCCCCGCGCAGGCGGATCAGCGCCGAGACGTGCGAGTCGTTGGCCCGGACCGTGATCAGCGGCCGCACACGCTCGACCAACGGCTCGGACTGCAGGTACAGGTCCACGGTGCGAACGTAACCGGCCACCGGACCGTTCTTGCGTTCCAGCACCGGCAGCACGCTGGCCGCTTGCCGCTGAGCGATCCGCTGGGCGGCACCGACGGGCGAACCGCGAACGACGCCATCCCGCGGCAGCGGGCCGCAGATCTGGGACACCTCGCGGGAAGCGACCGAGAACAGGTTCTGGGCCAGGTTGTACTGGACCGGCTTGAGCAGTCCCGCCTCACGCCCCTCGTGCATCACCTCCTGCAGCTCCTGCCGAGCCAGCGCCAGACGCAGCCGCAGCGGCGTCTGGCCGAGCATCCCTTCCAACATTCGGCCGAGCCAATACAGCACGGCGGATACCGGCAGGAACAGGCAGGTGAACACCAGGAACAGGCCGCCGGCTCGCCGCAGCAGCAAATTGGGCGCGTGAAAGAACAGGTTCTTCGGCAGCAGTTCGCCGTACACGAACACGACCGGCGACATGGCCACGGTCACCAGCAATTCGGTCAGGCTGTGCTCGCCCGCCACGCTGCGGGTCAGCATCACGATGGCGGCCGACGTCGTGTAGTTGGCCAGATTGTTCCCGATCAGCGTGGTGGCCACGAACAGCGGCGGGTGGTTGCCCAGCAGGTGCAGGCCGCGGGCCACCAGGTTGCCGCCCAGGGCATCCAGCACGAACCGGATCCGCGTGGCCCGATAGAAGCCGGTCTCCGAGCCGCTGAAAAAAGCGCTCAGAAACATGCCGCAGGCCAGCAGCAGCAAGATCACCAGCAGCGGAGGTTCGTTCATCCGCCGTCCTCCTCCGTTTCGCGGCGCCGCAGTTCCACCAGCAGCGAACCTCGCTGCGGCGCTTCCAGCACCCGTAGCTGGAATGGTCCCCAGTCGCACGTGTCGTCCACGCGGGCCAGCCGCTGCAGGCTTTCCTCCACCATGCCGGCCACCGTCACGCTGCGGCCGGCCGGCGGTTGCAGACCCAGGAACTTGGCCAACCTCCGCACGCTGGCCATGCCCGTGACGTGCCACAGCCCCGGCTCCACCTGGTGGATCGCATGCCGCTTCAGCAACCGGCCGCTCCGGGATGGATTCACGGTGAACACGGTGTCCAGCAGATCTTCCATGGTCAGCACGCCGATCGTCTCGCCAAATTCGTTGACCACGGCCGCCACTTCCAACTGCTTCTGATGCAACTGCTGCAGCACGTCGGAGACCTGGTTGCACCAGGGGACGTAGAGCACCGGGCGGGCGAGCCGCTCCAGGTGCATCGCCGGCAGCTCGGTCAGGCTCCGCAGGTTGACCGCTCCGGCCACCTCCTCCGTGCTGGTTTCGCTGACCAGCAGGTAACCGCTGGGTGTCATCTGGCCGTTCAAGTCGGCCAGCGTCACGGGCGGGCGGAAGGTGCGGAACTGGCTGCGGGGTCGCATCCATTCGTCCGCCCGCAGATCGGACAGCATGACGATGTTCTGCAGGGCCGTCCGTTCGTGTTCGACCAGTTGCGCATCGCTGGAGGACAGTTCGATCACTCGTTCCAGGTCGGCCACTTCCAGGTACGGTTCGGGCTTGAAACCGGGCCAGATCAGGCGTTGTGAAAGCAGGTTCACGATCCGCAGCAGGGGCATCAACGGATCGACCACTCGGACCGAGAAGGCCAGCGGAATTCCAACCAGGCCGGCCAGCCAGCGAGCGCTGAGCACGGCCAGGCTCTTGGGCAGCATCTCGCTGCAGAAAATGAGCGTCAGCAACGCCACGGTGCCGAACACGGCCGCCCAGGTGTCGCCCCGGTCCGACGACTCACTCAATCGCAAACTGACGATCGAGACGATCGCGAAGTAGGCCATGTTGGTGGCCAGGTTCCAGAACAGGACGGCCGACAGCAGCCGTTCGGGGTCGCGCAGCAATCCGGCCGCCACTTGCTGTCCTGGGCGCCCGCTGTCCAGGATCCGGCGGTCGGTCCAGCGGAGCGAAAACAGTGCGGCCTCGCTGGCCGAGAAAAAGGCCGACAGGCCGATCAGCACCAGCATCGCCAGCAGCCACGGCAGGATATCGTACAACACTGGTCCCATCGCCACTCGCGCCCGCCGGCTACTCGTCCCCCGCCGCCTTGGTCCGCCCCATGGCGATGTCGAACTCCGAGATGCCCGGCACCATCATCGCCGCCGTCGTGAATCCGTAGGCCGAAACGATCACCAGGAACACGGTCAGCTCGCGGTTTCGCAGCAGGAAGCTGGTGATCGCGAAAAACGTGGCGAACGGCACCACCAGCGACGCGGCCAGGATCGCGGGCGAAGGGTTGCGGGCCCCCAGCGACACGTACAGGCCCACGCCACCGCCCAGCAGGAACGCCAGAAACGGCAGCAACTGCGTCTGGAACGAACCGCTGAACGAAATCATCATGGCGATGCACGTGATGACGCCCAGGAACAGGAAGAACACCACGCCCAGACTGACTCCGATCGCCGAACGCGAATTGGCGTAGATCATTCCGCAATGCACGCCCAGCATGGCCACGAAGATTACCAGCACCAGCAGCCCGCCCAGCAGATAGGTCAGGTTTTCCAGCGACACGCCGCCCTGCCACCAGAGATAGCCGCACAGCAGCACGGGCAAGGCGATCATGTCGCGAGTCACCCACAGCACGCCGCCCAGTTTGCCGAACACGAACTCCCGCGGCGTCAGATCGGTGACCAGCAGCAGGTCCAGTGCCTGCCCGTCCCGCTCGCCGGTGATCGACGTCACGGCCAGCGCGTTGATCATCACCAGGCTGACCATCAGGAACGGGACCACGGGTGCCGCCGCCGGTGGAATCAGGGCGACCGGCCCGGCCGAACGCGTCCGGCCAGCCCAGCTCTCCAGTGTCAGCGAGAGTCCGGCGACCGCCAGCGCGAACAGGACCCAGTACACCAGCCGGATCAGCACCACCTTGCGGCCGTAGGCCCAGGTCCGCATTTCCCGCCACAGGACCGGATTGTCCCACACCCGGCGACTGCTCACCTCGGCCGTTCGCCGGCGACCGATCGAATCGACATGCCCGGCCCGCGCCGCCTCCGCGTCCGACTCGCTCCAACGAGCGGCGCCGCGAGCCGCGATCGCCCCGCCGCCTACCTGGGATTCGCCGGCCACCTGCGATTCGCCGGCCAGTGGAGCGCTGGCCAGTGGAGCGCTGGCCGCCGCGGAACCGTCGGAGCCGCCGCCCCAGATGCTTTCCGGCTCGGCCACTTGCCCCGGCCGCACCTCGCGCGACGGGTTCCAGCGGCGGACCCGCCAGATGGCGACTCCGTTAAGCAGCCCGGCCACCGCCAGCGTGACCAGCACGAACGTCTGGGACTGGCCGAGCACGGTCGTGTCGCCCAGTGCGGGCTGGGCTGCCGCCAGAATCGCCCGCAACGGATTGCAGGCCTCGACCAGCTCCAGCCAGCCGCTGCCGGCAGGCGTGGCCAACGTGGCCTCCAGCACCCGGTAACCGGCCTCCCAGCCGCCGACCCAGAGGACCAAGGCCAGAGCCGTCATCGACAGCGTTTGAAATGTCTTGTCCCGTGACAGCGCCAGCGTCGAACCCAGACTGCCCGCCGCCAAGGTTGCCGCCAGGGTCACGGCGAAAACCCGGCCCACTTGCGATAGCGCGACGCCGCCGAACAAGGTGACCAGCATGAACACCGGAACGGCGGCGACCAGCATCACCAGAATGTTCAGCAGGCTGGCCAGCAACTTGCCCAGCACCAGTTCGCTGTTCCGCAGGCGGGTCAGCAGCAGCAACAACAGCGTTCGCCGGTCCTTTTCCTGAGCGACGGCGCTGGCCGAGCCGAACGCGGCCAGGAATCCGACCAGCACGAACTGAACCACCGCCAGAATCTGAAACAGCAGCGCGCCGAACCGGGCCATGTCGCCCACGTTGCGGATCACCTGCGTGCCGGCAAACACCAGCCACGCCGTGCACATCAGCAGCAGCAACGTGGTCACGTACACCACGCGATAGGCGAAATGTCGCGGCCGCCGCGGAGTGGTCGCCGCCTCGCGGCTGAATACCGGACCGATCAACAAGGCCGCCGTCTCCCAAGTCGCTGGCCGAAAGCCGTTCGATGCCTCAAGCGTTAAGCCGGTGCAGTATATCCGCAACCGGGCCGGATTGCCGAGCGGTCCCCACCGATGGGGAAGTGATTCGGGCCCGCCGCGCGTTTAAGATGGCTGGTCATTCCCTGTTTTTCCACCGGATTTGGTCGGTCGGGTCAATAATCGCTCGATCCGGCGCATCTGACCAATCGGGACAGCGACCTGGAGCGACGGGCTCCGGCGAGGAGCGCCCCTGGTGCCAACTGCGGACAACGGCAAACTGGACCCGGCGGAGGTCGCCCGGCTGTACCTGGAGCACGGGGAGGCGTTGCGGCGGTTCATCATGGGCGTGCTGCAGGACGCGCAGTTGACGCAAGACGTGTTGCAGGCGACCTTTACACGGATGGTTGAGCTGGGACACACGACCCGCGAGGAGAGTCGCAAGAGCTGGCTGTTTCGGGTGGCTTACAACGAGGCCCTGGCCCTGCGGCGGCGATCCGCAACCGGCCAGCGGGTCGTGCGGAAACTGGCCGAGGGAACCACGCCAGCGACGGTGGCGGCGGACGAGGCGCTGCTGAGGTACGAACGAGTGCAGGCGGTCAAGTCGGCCTTGGACCGCTTGCCACCGGCTCAGCGCGAAATCGTCCGGCTGCGAATTTACGAAGACAAGACATTTGCCGAGATTTCACGGGACCTGGGGATTCCCCTGGGAACCGCGCTGGGCCGGATGCGGTCGGCCCTGCAAAAGCTCAAGCAACTGTTGGACGAGGAAAAGTAGGACGCCATGCACAAGCTGCCCACATCAATTTCCCATGACGAGTGGCTCTGGCGCGCCTGGCAATATATCGCGGACGAGTTGGACGACGCGCAGCGCGAGGAGTTCGAACGGCTGCTGGGTGAAAGCCAGGCGGCACGCGAAGCCGTGGCGGAAGCGGTCGAACTTCGGCAACTGCTGGTGGCGGCTGGCTCGGAGCAGGTTCAACCGGTTTCCCGATCGGAGTTGCCGGATCACAGGTCGCGTCGGCCATGGGCCCCGCGCACCTTGTGGTTGGTGACGGGCGCCGCTGCCGGCTTGCTGGTTGCCACCGGGTTGCGGCCGATGCTTCCCCGGCCACCTGCGCCCACACCGCCCAGGACGCTGGCCGCCACCCCCGGCCAGGCACGATTGGCGCTGGCCTGGAGCGAAACGCGGGCCCGCCTGCAGTCCGGGAGCGAAGCGGGCCAAACCCTGGTTGGATTCCCCGCGGGAGACGCTCAGACTTCGCCCGACGATTTGGCCGACTTGGGTTCCGCGCCGCTGGATCCGTTGTCCGGCATTTCCACACCCGATTGGATTCGGGCAGCCGTGCGCGCGGAAGCCGAACTGCGGGACATGGATGACCCGGAAGAAAGCGAGGACAGTTAATGCGCCCCAACCGCGCTTGGATCGCAGCTCCGATGCTGGTGGCTCTGACCGGGTTGTTCGTCGTGCGGGATTTGCACGCTCAGCAGCCGCAGCCCCGCAAGACCACCACGCAGTGGGCACGTGCCGCTCAATCTCCGGCCGCCGCTGCCGCGGACTCGCAGCAACGCCGCAAGTTGCCGGGGATGACACCGGAACGGGAAGCGGCCGTGGTGACCTTTGTCCGGAACCACCATCCTGAGTTGTCCGACCTGCTGGCGCAGCTCAAGCAGAGCAGCCCGCAGGACTACGAGCGGGCCGTGCTGGAGCTGTTCCGCGCCAGCGAGCGTCTGGCATCGATCCAGGAACGGCAGGCGGACCGCTATGAGCTGGAACTGGAACTTTGGAAGTCGCAGTCCCGCACTCAGTTGCTGGCGGCTCGGTTGAGCATGGGCGACGCGGCCGATCTGAAGATTCGCCTGCAAGAAGAACTCGAGCGGCAACTGGAGCTCAAGAAGGAACTGCTGCTGCAGGAGCGGGCCCGGTTGGAGCAGCGGCTGGGCAAGCTGGACGAGGAGATCGACAGGCTGCTGCAAAACCGCCAGAGGTACATCCAGCAGCAGGTCCATCTGCTCACGCGTCACGCCCCCGACAAGCCAGCCAAGAACGACTCGCCAGCCAAAAACGACTCGCCCGCCAAGGACGACAAGAAGTTGCGGGAGAAGCCGGGCACGCCGCCGCCCGCGTCGTCAGCGCCCGCTGCGGCGAATTCCAAGTCCAATTGAAGACCCATTCCACAACGTGTTAATTCGGTGAAGGTTCACCGCGGATCATTCGGGAGGAAGATCATGCCGATTCGTTGGTCTGTCGTCAAGTTGCTTGCGGCGGCCTGCCCGCTGCTGCTGGGGTTCACGCTGGTCGCCGAAGGGAACGACCAGGTGCAGCCGCCAGTCGTGGAGCGGTATCAGGAAGCCACGGGCGAGGAGGTACCGAGTTTTCAGCGCCATGTCGTGCCGTTGTTCGGGCGACTGGGCTGCAACGGCCGGTCGTGCCATGGTTCGTTTCAAGGGCAGGGCGGTTTCCGCCTGTCGCTGTTCGGCTACGACTTCAAGGCCGACCACGACGCGCTGCTGGAAGGCGACGAGCCGCGGGTGAACCGGGACCAGCCGGCAGAGAGCTTGATTATCGCCAAGCCGACCGACGAGGGCCTGCATGAGGGAGGCCAGCGGTACGAACTGGGAAGCTGGCAACATCACATCATCCTGCGGTGGATCGCCGCCGGCGCGAACTTCGAGGCGGGCCAGATCGACAAGCTGGTGCGGCTGGAGATCGAACCGTCCGAGCTGCGGTTCACCAAGGCCGGGCAGCAGGCGCAGTTGCGGGCCGTCGCCGTCTGGGAAGACGGCTCGCGCGAGGACGTGACGCCCCTTTGCCGCTTCCAGACCAACAACGAACAGATCGCCAAGATCGACGAGAACGGTCTGGTGACGTCGAACGAGCCGGGCGACACGCACCTGGTGGTGTCGTACGACCAGGCGGTCGTGCCGATCATGGCCCTGCGGCCCGTTTCGGACCAGGCGGGCGACAAGTATCCCGACGTGCCCGCTCCGACCGAAGTCGATCGGCTGGTCGTGCAAAAGCTCCGCAAGCTAGGCATCGTGCAGTCGGAAACCTGCACCGACGCCGAGTTTCTGCGCCGCGTGCGGCTCGACCTGACCGGCACCTTGCCGTCGGCCGCCGAAGTCGAGGAGTTCCTGGCCGACCAGTCGCCCAACAAGCGGCAGGCCAAGATCGACCAGTTGCTGGAAACGCCCGCCTACGCCGCCTGGTGGACGACTCGGCTGTGCGACTTCACGGGCAACAACACCGACGCCTTGAACAACGTCTCGCCGGCCCGCAACCGGGTCTCCCAGGAATGGTACGACTGGATCTACAAGCGGGTATCGGAGAACGTGCCGTACGACGAACTGATCGCCGGCATCGTGACGGCCCAGAGCCGCAATCCGGACGAGAGCTACGCCGAGTACTGCGAGAACATGAGCCGGCTGTACCACGAGGACGCCGAGGGCAGTTTCGCGGATCGGCATTCGATGCCGTACTACTGGGCGCGCCGCGATCTGGTGCAACCGGAGGATCGGGCGATCGGTTTCGCCTACTCCTTCATGGGCATCCGCATTCAATGCGCCCAGTGCCACAAGCATCCGTTCGATCAATGGTCGAAGCAGGACTTCGAGGATTTCAAGGCGTTCTTTGCCGCCGTCAGCCGCGGGACGGACCAGCGCCCGGACTCCGAGACGCGAGAGCAGTACGGCCAGTTGATGAAGGAGTTGGACATCGGCGATGCCCGCGGCAATCAGGCTCGCCAGCAACTGGGCAATTTCCTCACCGAAGGGAAGGTGGTTCCCTTCCCGGAAATCTATGTGACCAAGGCCCAGGCGCCCGCGCAGCGCCGCGGCAACCAGAACAACCGCGGACGGGGCAACGTGCCGACGTCGGCCCGCTTGCTGGGCGGTGACAAGATCGACCTGACGCAGGTCGACGACCCGCGCGAGCCGCTGATGGAGTGGCTGCGGGACAAGGACAACCCGTACTTCGCCCGCGCCTTTGTGAACCGCGTCTGGGCGTCGTACTTCAACGTCGGCATCGTCAATCCGCCGGACGACTTGAGCCTGGCGAACCCGCCCAGCAACCGGCCGCTGCTGGACTACCTGGCCGCTGGATTTGTCGACAGCGGTTTCGACATGAAATGGCTGCACCGCGAGATCGCCAACAGCCGCACCTATCAGCTCAGTTGGCAGCCGAACGAAACGAATGCGGGCGACGAACTGAATTTCAGCCGCGCCGTGCCGCGACGCCTGCCGGCGGAAGTGGCCTACGACGCCTTGCAGCAGGCGACGGCCGACGATGAAACGGTCGAGAAGCTGCAGAACGAACTGCAAGGCCGGGCGATCGCCATCGCCAGTTCGAGTCGCCGGGGAGCTCGCGGCGGAGCCGACTACGCCCTGACGATCTTTGGCCGGTCCACGCGGGAAAGCAACTGCGACTGCGACCGGTCGGCGGAAGCCAGCCTGCTGCAGACCGTGTTCTTGCAGAACGACCAGGAAGTGCTGCAGTTGCTCGACCGGCGCGGCGGCTGGATCTCCCAGATCGCTCGGCAGACCGGCGGCCGGCAGCCCGAAGCGCCCAGCACCGCTCGGGTGCCGGACAACGTGCGCGAGCAGATTGCGGCGGCCGAGCGGCGTTTGCGGCGGCTCCGCGAATCGGGCGATGAGCAGGCGGCGAAGCAGTTGGAGGACAGGCTGCAGCAGATCCGCCGGCGCTTTGGTGATCGGCAGCCCGAGCCGCCGGCCCGCCGCGGCGGGGACCAGCAGCAGGAGGCCAAGCCGGTCGATACGGCGGCCCTGGTCAAGCAGGCCTACCTGCGGACGCTGAGTCGCTATCCCAGCGACGACGAACTGGCTCGCTGCCGCGAGCACCTGGAACAGGCCAGCGACCCCACGGCGGGTACGCGTGACCTGGTCTGGGCGCTGATCAACACCAAGGAGTTCATCGTCAACCACTAGGCCCTGGGGACCGCGGCGTTCCGCCGCGGCGGCCACCGGGTCGTTCAACTTTTTTCCTCTTCATACCTCCGAGCAATCACCAACCACCATCTGTTTTTCAACTGATAAAGGATTGATGCATGGCGTTTCATAAGACTTGCGATGGCGTGCGGCGACGCGACGTACTGAAGATCGGCGTCCTGGGCGCCACCGGCCTGACACTGGCCAACTACCTGCGGCTGGCCGAGGCGGGCGAAGTCAGGTCCGGGCAGGCCAAGGCCGGGATCTTCATCAACCTGACGGGCGGTCCGTCGCACATGGACACGTTCGACCTGAAGCCCGACGCGCCGTCCGAGTACCGCGGTTCGTTCAACCCCATCAAGACGAACGTGTCGGGCGTCGAGATCTGCGAGCACCTGCCGAAGCTGGCCGGGTGCGCCGACAAGTACGCCATTCTGCGCGGCGTGACGCACACGCTGGGCGCTCACCAGTTGGGCACCGAGTACGTCAACGCGGGCACGCGGCCGCTGCCGTCGCTGGAGTATCCCGGATACGGAGCGGTGGTGACCAAGGAACTGGGCGCGCCGGCCGACATTCCTCCGTTCGTGGCCATTCCCAACAGCGCCCAGAAGTCCGGCTTCCTGGGCGTCAAGTACGCTCCGCTGAATACCGGCTCCACGCCGCGCGCCGGCGCGCCGTTCAGCGTCCGCGGGATTTCGCTGGGCAACGGCGTGACCGTGGCCGACCTGGAGAAGCGGCAGACGCTGCTGCGGGACCTGGACGTGGCGTTCCAGGGCCACGAGAAGTCCAGCCAGTTGCTGGACGGCCTGGATCGCTTCGGCCAGCAGGCCTATTCGATCATCACCTCGAAGCGTTCGCGCGAGGCGTTCGACATCAGCCGCGAGTCGCCGGAGTTCGCCAAGCCGTACGGCGAGGACCCGTTTGGCATGAGCTGCCTGCTGGCCACGCGGCTGGTAGAAAGCGGCGTGCGGTTCGTCACCATCACGCTGGGCGGCTGGGACACGCACCAGGACAACTTCACTCGGCTGAAGGACCGCCTGCTGCCGCCGCTGGACACCGGTCTGGCGGCCTTGTTCACCGGCCTGGATCAGAAGGGCCTGCTGGACTCGACCGCCGTGTTCGTGACCGGCGAGTTTGGCCGCACGCCGAAGATCAACCAGCGGTCGGCCGAGGGTGGCCGCGACCACTATCCGCGGTGCATGTTCATGCTGATGGCCGGCGGCGGTATCCGCGGCGGCCAGGTGGTGGGCCAGAGCGATGACAAGGCGACCATGCCCGCGAACGAAGGCTACTCGCCCGACGACGCGGCCGCCTCGTTCTATCATGCGTTGGGAATCGACCACACGAAGGAATACCACACGAGCACGGGGCGCCCGATTACCATCGTCCGAGACGGCACCGTGATTCGACCCCTGTTCTCGTAGACGCCAGCCGCCGGCGTGCGTTGTGCGGTGGACGGTGCGGCACGGCAGGGCGGGCGTGCCGCGAGGCTGGCGATCGGCGGATCGCGGCAAACAGCGTGATTCGGCTGGCGGCGCGCGGAGGCTCGCGCCGCCGCCATTTCCCCCCTCAAACCGGAGTTTCTTGCGATGAAGTCCCTGTTGAAGTCGGTGATTGTGTTGGCCCTGGTGGCGGCCGTGGCGATTCCCGTGGCCGCTCAGGAAGCTGTGAAGGAAAAGAAGAAGAAGCCGCAGGCTGGCCGAGCCGTGCAGGCCGTCGGCGCGATGATGAAGAAGCTGGAAGCGGTCGATTTGACCGCCGAGCAAAAAGAGAAGATCAAGTCGATCGCGGCCGAGTACGCTCCCAAGTTCAAGGAAGCCCAGGGCGCCGTGGCCGCGATCGTCGGACCCGAACAGCGCAAGGCGATGGCCGAGGCCCGCAAGAAGGCCCAGGACGAGGGCAAGAAGGGCAAGGAACTGCAGGAAGCCGTGGCCGCGGCCGTCAAGCTGGACGGGGCCAAGGCTGAGGAACTGCAGAAGGCTCAGGCCGCCACGCGCGAACTGAACGCCGGTTTCACCGCGGCCATCCGCGAAGTGCTGACCGACGAGCAGATCGCCAAGGCCGGACTCGCCGTCAAGAAGGCCGGCGCGAAGAAGCCCGGCGCGAAGAAACCCGCCAAGAAGGAAGCGGCTGCCGGCGAGCCGAAGGTCAAGCTGCCCGGCAACCCGAAGAGCGAAACGGCTGAAAAGAAGGCCGACAACTAACCAGCCACGCGGGGCATGATCCGAGATCCGTCCCACACTACCCGTGGCGACGGGCCTCTGGCCTGCCAGGCGCCTGGAATTGGAGCCGGCTCCCAGAACGTGAGTCGGCTCAGGAGATCTCTGGGGTCGGTTGCCCGCTGGCGGGCAACCGGCCCTAGTTGTTTTTCTCTCTGCCGGCTCCGTGCGCCGGCCCCCGCGGCCCTCGCCGATTGACAAACCCGGTCTACCCGCGTAGGAATGTTTCAGCCCCCCGCGGACCGCACCCGGAGCGAGTGGAATTGCCGCATGTCGTCGCCTGCGCCGCAGCCAGGATTTTCGCAGCGCCTCGGCCGGCCCTTGATCACGGGTCTGCTGTGCTTCTTGCCCGCCGCGCTGACGCTGGCCGTGATTTCCTGGGTCGTCGTGTTTCTGCACGACCTGGTCGGGCCTTCCAGCCCGTTTGGCCGGATCATGGTCTCCGTGGGACTGAATTTCGTCACCTGCGAGGTGATTGCCTGGAGCGTCGGGGTGCTGGGAACCTTGGTGGCGATCTATGGTCTGGGAGCGTTGATCGAGAGCGGGGCCGGCAACCGTTACCAACGGTTCATGGAAGGCGCTTTGAACCGTGTACCGCTGGTCAATACGATCTACGACGCCTCGAAGCAGTTGACCAGCCTGTTCGACCGCAAGAAGGACACCGTGCAGGCGATGACCCCGGTGCTCTGCACGTTTGGAGCGGACGGTGGGGCGGCCACGCTGGGTCTGTTGCCCAGTCCGCGCCCGATCCGGATCGGCGACCGCGACTACTATGTGGTGCTGATCCCCACGGCGCCGGTGCCCTTCGGTGGCGCGCTGCTGTGCCTTCCGGTCGAGCACGTGCGGCCCGCCGGATGCAGCTTTGATGGGATGGTGAACGTCTTCATGTCGATGGGCGTCAGCGCGCCCGATCATCTGGGCAGCCCGCCCTCGGCGGCCGCCGAGGCGGAAGAAACCGGACGGGAATGAAACGGAAACCCGACTGATGCTCAACAAACTGGCTACCCGTCTGCTGTCGGCCACCCCGGAGGGCCTCTCCCGCTCGTTTCGCCGCGTGGGCTGGCTGGGTTTCTGGCTGCAGATCGTGCTGGGCTCGGTGTCGGTGCTGCTGTGGATCGGTTTGCTGGCGGGCGCCGCGCGGCTGGCCGCGGAGGAACCGTTCAAGCTGCTCGACTTGCCCGGCGCGGGCGCCGATGCCCAAACGCTTGACTACGCCTCGCTGCCGACAGTCTCGGGCCAACTGGCCGTGGTCCGAGCGGCGCGGCGCGATCCGGCGTCGGCCGACCGCCAGGATTACGATCTGCACCACTTGAAGTTTCAACTGCACAGCTACCTGGCGCGGCACGGCGGCCGCTTCTGGTGTATCTGGAGCGAAGGGCCGCCGATCGAGGACGAACCGACTCAGGAAGTGCGCTTTGCCACCAGTACGGACGGGCTGCACTGGAGCGAATCGGGGTCGGTGACCGGCGTGCCGGAAGCTCCCTATGCGTACATCGCCCGCGGGCTCTGGGTCTGGAATGACCAGTTGCTCGCCTTGACCGCGCACTTCAAGGGCAAGGGCGCCTTTGGCGCGGACAAGGAACTCCAACTGGTGGCCTGGGTCTGGGACGACGGCGCGCAGCGCTGGCAGTTCAAGCAGAAGCTGTACGACAACGCGATCAACAACTTTCCGCCGCAGCGGCTGGCTTCGGGCGACTGGATGCTCACGCGCCGCGACGCGCGATTCAACGTCTCGGTGCTGATCGGCGGCCGGGAAAGCCTCGAGGACTGGACGTCGCACCCGGTGGTCGCGGTGGCGGCCGTGCCCGGCTTCCGGCCCGACGAACCCGTGTTCTGGCAACTGCCCGACCGCAGGCTGCTGGCACTGCTGCGGGACAACGGCGGTTCGGGACGGCTGTTTCAGGCCAGCTCAAACGACGAAGGGCGCACCTGGAGCACTCCGCGGGCCACGAACTTCCCGAACGCCACGAGTAAGTTGTTTTCGCTGGCCACCAGCCGCGGGTATCGCGTGCTGGTTTCGAACGCCCATCCGCAAGTCGGCCGACGCGAACTGCACGTGGCGCTGGCCGGCGACCAGCAGCGGTTCACTCGCCTGGCGCGGCTGGACGTCCCCACGCCGCCGGTGGTCGACGACGCCGAGCGGATCTGGCGGAAGTTTCACAGCGGCATCGCCTCGCTGCAGTATCCGCACGTAATCGAACACGATGGGCGGCTGCTGATTACGTTGTCGCGAAACAAGAAGCAGATCGAACTGCTGCACGTGCCGCTGGACGCGCTGGACGCTCTGCTGGCCGGTAGAAACCCGCCCTAGTCGCCTTTCGCGCCGCTTCACAGGCGAGCGGCGGGCGTCAGCCCGCTGTTTCTCGCCGTATGTTGCAAGACCCGCAATACCATGCGCCGTCTTACTGACAACTGACAACTGATCATCACCGGCAAGACACCAGGCGAATCTCGGCGAACGAGCTGATCTCGCGGTGCGTGTGCGGCTGGACGGGGGCGTTCTCCGGCCGCCGGCAAAGCGCGGTTTGCAGCCCGGCCTGGCGAGCGGCGTCGAGTTCCGCCACCACGTCGCTCAGGAACAGGATCTCGCCGGCGGGCAAGGCAAAGCCGGTGGCGATGCGCTCGTAGCTGGCCGCCTCGCGTTTCGAACCCACCGTGGTGTCGTAGTGGCCGGAGAAATGTCCCAGCAGATTGCCGCGCTGGGTATGCCCGAAGAACAGCCGCTGCGCGTCGGTGCTGCCCGACGAGTAGATGCGCAGGTCGTAACCGGCGGCTTGCCAGGCGGCCAGAGCCGGAGGCACGTCGTCGTAGACATGAGCCCGCAGCTCGCCGCTCTCGAAACCGGCTTGCCAGATCTGTCCTTGCAGCATCTTCAGGCCGGTGGCCTTCACGTCGCCGTCCATCAAGCGGAGGACTTCGCGGCGGACCAGATCGAGCGCCGCCGAATCGTGCCGGTGGTCAATGCCCTGGGACCGGCACCAGTCGGCAAACGACGGCGCGCCCGCATCGCCCGCCATCAGCTCCCGCACCCGGTCCATTTCCTCCGCCTGCCAATGAGCGGCCAGGTAGTCGTTCAGTTCCCGGCGGACGAACGGGAACATCACGTCGTACACGAACCGCACCGAGGAGGTGGTGCCTTCGATGTCCAGCAGAATCCCTCGGCCGGCGAACTCGATCACGGCTTGACCACCTGGTCGCGTTGCGCGTCGCTGGCCGGCGGCACGAAACTCGGTCCCAGGCAGACCGGCAGGTACTGATCGCTGATCGGCTGCTCGACGTAGTGCGGCGTCCAGCCCGCGGGATCCTCAAACAGCCGGATGCAGCGGATCGTGCGGTCGTCGCACAGGTGGAACCAGTGCCGCGTGTGGCGGGGCACGTTGATCAGATCGCCGCTTTCCACCTCGATGCCGAACACCGGCCCCTGCTCCGGGTGCACGTGGAATACGCCGCGGCCCTTGATCGTGAACCGCACTTCGTCCTCGCTGTGCGTGTGCTCCTTGGCGAACTTGGCCACCATGGCGTCCAGGCCGGGAGTGGCTGGCGAGACGTTGATGACGTCGGCCGTCACGAAGCCGCCACTGGCCTTCAGCCGCTCGATCTCCGGGGCATAGGCTTCCAGGATCTGCTGATCGGTGGGATCGCTGCCCACGCGACTCTCGACCTCCCACTTCTCGTACCAGATCCCGAACGGCCGCAGAAACTCGGCAATCTCCCGCGGATCGGTCAGCTCACGGTTCTCGTCGGGAATTCGGACCACCGCCATGTTGTAGCTCCTCGCAATAGAAAACGTCAGGATTCTCGTCGTGCGTCGCCCACGGCTAGCGAGCGGCCGCGGGCCGGTCGGCGGCCAGCGTCAGCCGCCGGCCCAGGCACTCGAACAGAAACTCAAATATCTCCACGTGCCGTCGGGCTTCGTCCAGATCGCGTCCCCAGGTGTAGAGGCCGTGCCGGCGAATCAAGTATCCGTGGCCCAACGGCCGCTCGGCATCCGCCAGGCGGCGGCGGACCTCGGCGGCCAGCCGGGGAATATCCTGAGTGTTGTCGAAGATCGTCACCCAGGTCCGCGTCTCGTGGGTCGCCACGCCCGACAACCCCTTGAGCATCTCGTAGCCCTCGATCTCGAACCCGCCGTCGTCGTAAAACAGATCCGACAGCAGCGTGGCCCAGACCGAATGCGTGTGCAGCACCGAGCCGACTCCGGGCTGCTCGGCCGCCGCCACGTGCAGCAGCGTCTCGGCCGACGACTTCGGCTGATCGGCCATGACAGGCTGCCCCTGAGCGTTGATGCGGACGAAATCCGCCGGGCCGAGCCGACCTTTGTCCTTGCCGCTGGCCGTGACCAGCAACTCCAGCGGCTCGCGCCTCAGCACGACGCTGTAGTTGCTGCTGGTCCCGACCGACCAGCCGCGCTGGTAGAACAAGGCCCCGGTTTCCCGCAGCCCATCGATGGCCCCGCGCAGGGCCGCCTGGTCCACACCCGGCGACCCGGCTTGCATTTCCCGCTCCGACGTCATTCCCAGGTTCCCGGCAGGTTCAAGGTGCATTCAGGGGCAGTGTACCAGATCGCACACCCGGTTAATGACCTCTGAGGACATTTTGCGAAGGACATTTTGCGAAACGCGGCAAGCAGGGCGAAATGGCCAGTCCCGTCGGCCTAGCTGTGCATCCGGGGCAACGGGCAGCCCTCGGCGATGATCGCCGCCTCGGCCGCCGCCAGTTCCTCCAGCCGCTCGCGGACCTGCTGGTCGTCGGCAAAACTTTTGGCCAGCCGCACGTACGTGCTGTGGTGCCGAGCCTCGGATTCGAACAGGCTGCCATAGAAATCGGCCAATTCCCGGTCCGGCAGGTGGTCCCGCAGCAGGCAGAATCGTTCGCACGAGCGAGCTTCGATCAGGCTCGCCACCAGCAACCGATCCACCGCTCGCCAGGGTTCGAGTTTGCGCACCAGATCGTTCAACAGCCGCCCGTAATCTCCCGGCCGCAACCGCCGAAACCGCACGCCGCGGCGGGCGAGCAGATCGAGCACCAGGTTGAAGTGTTCCAGTTCCTCCCGCACAATCTCGGTCATTTCCCGGCAGAGTTCGGTGTTGTCGACGTAAGCGAACAGCAGGTTCATCGCCGTGCCGGCCGCTTTCTTCTCGCAATGCGCGTGGTCGATCAGCACCTCGTCGAGGTTCTCCTCTACTTGCCGCAGCCAGCGGGTCGAACTGTCGGATTGCAGGTTGAGCATGACCGAAACCCGTCGGCGTCGCCGATCACCGTAGGCGGGGAAGCAAACTGCCCCGGATCCGCCGCCCGAATGCGGTGGCGCGTCGCACGCCGCCGCCCGTCGCCCGGCGGCTTGCCCCGCCAACCATCATAGGGAATCGTCCGCCGGTCGCTCAACCGCTAAAATCGGTGATCGGCCTGGCCAATCGCTTCCCGTCCCGCCTCGCACCACCCGCGCCATGATCCTGCTGACCGTCAGCCGCCTGCGGAAATACTTCGCGTTGGAGCCCGTGCTGGACGGCGTGTCCTTTGACGTCCGGCGTGGCGAACGGATTTCGCTGGTCGGTCCCAACGGGACGGGCAAGACCACCTTGCTGCACATCCTGGCGGGGCGCCTGGAACCGGACGCCGGGACGGTCGAATTGCCGGGGTTTGCCCGCCTGGGTCTGCTGGAACAGCATCCCGAGTTCGCGCCCGGACGGACGGTTTGGGACGAGGCGCGCGAGGCGCTGGGCGAGCAGGTGCGGCTGGCGGAGGAGGCCGAACGCGTGGCCGCGGCACTGGCCACCGCCGACGCCGGCCGGCGATCCGAACTGGAGCGGCGCTTCGACGAGCTGCAGCACGAGCTGGAGCGGCGCGACGCCTACCATCTGGATCATAAGATCGAACGCGTGCTGCACGGCCTGGGATTTCCCAATACTTCATTCCGGCAACCGGTCGCTCAACTCAGCGGCGGCCAGCAGAACCGGCTCCTGCTGGCCCGCCTGCTGCTGGCCCAGCCCGACGTACTGCTGCTGGACGAACCGTCGAACCACCTGGATATCGAGGCGACCGAGTGGCTGGAGGACTTCCTGGTCCAATCCCAGGCCACGCTGATCGTGGTCAGCCACGACCGCTACTTCCTGGACAAGGTCGCCACGCGGACACTGGAATTGCTGCACGGCACGGTCGACTCGTACGCGGGCAACTACACGGCCTACTGCCGGCAGAAGGACGAACGGCTGGAAGTGCAACGGCGAACCTATGAACGGCAGCAGGCCGAGATCGCCCGGCTGCAGGATTTCGTCCGCCGCAACGCCTACGGCCAGAAACACGCCCAGGCCGAGGACCGCAAGCGGAAGCTGGAACGGATCGAGGCGGTCGAGAGGCCACGGGAGATCCCCACGCCGCCCATGAAGTTCCCGCCCGCTCCGCACAGCGGCGAAATCGTGTTGCGCGCCGAAGGCATCGCCAAGGCGTTCGCTCAGCCGCTGTTCGCGCAGCTATCGTTCGACATACTCCGCGGGCAGAAGTGGGGCATTCTCGGCCCCAACGGCTGCGGCAAGACAACCTTGCTTCGCTGCCTGTTGGGGGACGAGCCGGTCGATCAGGGCCGCATCGTCCTGGGCACCGGTGTCAAGGTCGCCTACTTCGACCAGCAACTGGCCTGCCTGCCCGCCGACGCAGAAGCGGTCGATGCCGTGCGGCCCGATCACAAGGAGTTCGTCGAACAGCAGCGGCGCGACCTGCTGGCCCGCTTCGGACTGGTCGGCGACATGGTCTTTCAGCGCGTCGGCAGCCTAAGTGGTGGAGAACGGAACCGGGCCGCCCTGGCCCGCCTGGCCGCCAGCGACGCCAACCTGCTGATCCTGGACGAACCGACCAACCATCTGGATCTGTGGGCCCGCGCCGCGCTGGAACGAGCGCTCCGGGAGTTCGACGGCACGATCTTGTTTGTCAGCCACGACCGGTACTTCCTGAACCAGGTGGCCGACCATCTGCTGGTGGTCGAGCCGGGACGGTTCCGGGTGATCGACGGCAACTACCAGACGTACCTGCACCTGGTCCGCCAGGGCCTGGCCGAAAATGCCGTGTCGGCCGCCAGGTCCGCTGCCAAGCCGGCCCAACCGGGCCCCGATGCGGAATCCACGGCCGCATCGAACCGCCGTGCCTCCCCAGCGGCTCAGCCGCGGCGTAAGCGCAGATTTCCCTATCGCAAGGTCAGCGACCTGGAAGCTGATATCGGGGCCTGCGAATCGCGCATCGCCCAATTGCACGAACTCCTGGCGTCGCCCGAACTGCTGCGCAACGGCGAGCGGGTGCGGCAGACCATGGCCGACCTGGAAGCCGCCCAGCAGCAGCTCGCCACGCTCTACGAGCACTGGGAAGAAGCCAGCGAACTGAATTAGACGCATCGTCGCCTTTCGCTCCGCGAAAGTAGCGTGCAAAGTCGCCTTTCGCTCCGCGCAAACAAGGAGCCGCCGCGCGCCGGCGATCCCCGCCAGCGCCACGGCGGCTCGGGGCGGAGCTGCCTGGTTGCCGGCCAACTGCCTCCGCTCGCAGCCGGCCAAGACGGATCCGCTACCAGCCGACGCCGAACCCGAAATGCGGGCCCTGCACGCGGAAGTAGCTGCCGCCAACGCCGTAGTACGGATGGCCAACGGCCGGATAACCGTAGGGCCCGCAATACGGCTGCCGGTAGACCGGCACATGGTGGTGGTGGTACGACCGCACGTGAACGCCGCCACCATGCCAGCCGTGATGGTGATGCACCGAGCGGCCGTGATGGCCATGGTGGCCACGGTGACCGTGGTAACCGTGGTGACCGTGCGGAGCGGCCAGGGCCGGAGCTGCCAGCAGCGACATGGCTCCGACCAACGCGATTGCCAGGATTGCACTCTTCATTGGGTCATTCCTTCACAAAACATTGGGTCTTCACAACACCGGGGGGATTTGTCGCTGGCCTCTCGTGGCCAGCCATGTTCCCTGCTACGCATGACGCGTGCCACTGGACTGGGCAACAAAGCGTAAGATGTTTTCGCGACTTGATTTAGGCACAAACGTCAAATCGAGACGCGGAACGGTGCCGGCGAAATAGCGCTGCCAATCTGACGACAGCACGCCATCACTATGAGCACAGGTCTACCGGCGGAAAGCGCGTGGTCGCTGGAAACTGCCGAGATGGCGCCGAAGTGGCATTGACGGACCGGGCCAACCCGCCGGCCCGGTGCGCTCGGCAGCGCGTACTGGCCCGGCCAGGTACTCCCGAATCGCAGCCTACATGTTGGCGGAAGGCCACGTACCGCCTGGCGAGAAACCTTAGATGCCGATCTGGCCGAGCAGGTCGATGACACGGCTGAGGAGACTGGCCAGGCCGGGATGCGAGGCCTCGAATTCCTGCAGCGAGCCTTGGAGGCGTTGCTGGAGACTGTCGTCGCCGGCGTCCGCAGGCGAGGGATGGCCAGCCAGCGCTGCTTGGATCTCGCCAACCGTCGTCTCCAACGCTTGGCGCGTGGAGGCATCCAGGGTGTCGAGCGACCCGAGTTCGGTTTCCAATTCCCGGATCAGGTCCTGCAGTTTTTCCAGCCGCGCGGGCATCGGTCACTCGCCTTGCAGGGTCACTTTCGATTCCACCATCTTCAGCTCCGAGGTAGCCTGGTCCAGCGCCTGTTTGGCCTCTTGGAAGGCTCGTTCCAGATCGGACTTCGTCTGGCGAGCCTGCTCAGCGGCCTGCTTGGCCTGTTCGTCGGCCTCCGCCTGCTCGGCCGCCTTCACGGCAGCCGCCTCAGCCGCCGACGACTCCTCCAGATTGGCCTGCAACTGAGTGACCTTCTTGGTCCAGGCGTCGATCTTGCGGCGCAGTTCGTCAGCTCGAGTTGCCAGTACCAGTTGCTGTTCGGCCACGCTCGGACCGGGCCGCAGTTGACCCGACTTCAGCTCGTCCAGCACGGGAATGATCACGGCCACCGGCAAGGCCAGGCAGGAAACCCGGTCGCAATGGGCGATGTTCAGACCCACTGCCTTGCCGTCAAGGCCCACGACCGGTCCGCCGCATTGATAGGGGTGCAGGACCGAGTCGTGTTGGATGGCCGAAGGGAAGCCGGCCTTGCGCTTGCTCAGCTCCGGTCCGCCCAGACGATTGTTTTGTTCGAACTGCCGTTCGTTCAGCCGTTCGAAACCGCCCAGGACGGCCGACATCAGTTGCCGCTTTTCTTCACGAAGGATGGCCACCTGGATCCGATCGCCGGGCATGTGCTTGCGGACGGTGGCCTGCAGTTCGCTCTGCGACTTCATCTGCAACCCGTTGATATGCGTGATGATGTCGTTGACCTTGAGTCCCGCTTCCTGAGCGGCACTTTCGGGGACCACGGCCGTCACCAGGGGACCTTGCGGACCGTCCTGCAACTGGACACCCAGCAGACCGAAGGGGGCTTTCACCTGGCGGGGCGCCGCGCCCAGCACGCCGATGGCCACTGGCCCACTGCTGCCGGGACTGATCAGCCAACTGCCCACCACGGGCGGCTCGCCGGCGGCCCATTCCAGAGGCGTCAGATCGCTGGCATCCAACTTCAACATTCCCAGGTCGGTCTCGCGATGCTGGCCGATGAATTCCGCGGGCAACCGGCGTCCATCCGGCAGGGCGCACTCGACCAGCCCGTGCAGTTCGCTGGCCTTCGTCACCACGAACCCGTCGGCGGCCACCACCGCCCCCAGAGCCACCTGCTCGCCGTCGCAGTACACTCGCACCGTGCTGCGGGAGGGCTTCTCGACCGTATCGCCAAAAGCGGCCATCACACTGGTGTGGTTGCGTTCGTGCGTGGCCTGGGTCCGCGGCATCATCCGCTGGAAGAAACGCGCCGCGTTGCGCAGGGTCGACCCGTCGGCTGCATTGTTCGACGGTGCCGAAGGAGGTGCCGTCTGAGCCGGCAGGCCCGCCGCCATGCTCAGCCCCACCGCCCAGATGCACGCTCCCAGAACCACTCGTCGCAAGCTGCTGGCTGTCATACCCATCCCTCGCGCTTGTTTTCCTCTCGGAACCCCTGACGCACCGCCCGGCCCATTCTACTCTTCCGGAGCCCCGCGGTTCAAATTCTCGACCACCAAATCCAGAGTCAATTGCTCCTCGCCCCGGCGAACCACGACCTTGACGGTCTTGCCCGTCTGGCTCCTGGCCACCAGGCGCTGCAGTTGGCCGAAGTTCTCGACCTCCTGGCCGTCAAACTGGAGGATGACGTCTCCGACCTGGATCCCCGCCTTATCCGCGGCCCGGCCCGAAATCACCTTGCCGATCTTGGCATCGCTCGCACCTTCCACACCCTCCACACCGATGCCCGGCCGCACTCCCGGCAGATTGCCCCAGTCCTCGCCCTGCACCAGCCTTTCCCATTCATTCAGAAAGGCGTTCACCGGCACGTGCATGTTCTCCGACAACGACCGCCCGATGCGGCTGTGTATCCCGATCACATTCCCTTCCATATCGAACAACGGGCCGCCAGAATCGCCGCCGACCAGCTTGCAGTCCGAGCGAATGACGGACGGATCGTTCAGCAAGATGCGGCCCACCCGCACCACGGGTGCGCGGTCCGAGAGATAACCGTTGGGGTGCCCGGTCGCCAGGCACCACTGACCAGGTTTCAAGTCGGTCGAGAGGCCGACTGGCACGTACGGCCAGCGGACCTCGCGGCCATCGACCTTGATGGAGTTGATCTTCACCATTCCCGCGTCGACTGTCCGATTCATGCCCAAGGTCTTGGCCGCCACCTCGCGGCCGTCCGACAACACGACCTTGGCGTTGACGTTGGGTCGAGCGGCCACGTGAGCGGCTGTCAACACGTAACCGTCGCGGGAGACAATCACGCCGCTGCCCTGAGCGTTTCCCACCCGGATGCTGACCGTGCAGCGTTGAGCTTGCTCGGCAATCTTTCGCTGCCGCTCCTCCATCGCCCGCAGCTCGTCCAGCGTCGTCGGCACCCCGCCGGCAAAGATGCGGGCCACGTCGATCGTCGCCACGGGATTGGCCGAGGGCGCGGTTGAGGTGACCGCGACCGGTTGTTCGGCGGGCGACTCCGCCACCGCGGGTGCGGCCGGCGGAGTGTCATCCGACCAGGACCAGCGGGTGTCCGCCAACCACACACCGCCAACCAGCAGCAACCAGCAGGCGACCTGACCCCAACCGGCTGGCAACAGAAATCGCCGCCAGCGGCCAACCGTGGGGGAGACGTGAACGCGAGCCGGAACAACAGCCGGTTCCCGCAGGTTCAGTTGCGTTTGCTTCATGGGGGCTCTCTCACGACGATGAAACGAAACAGCCCACGGCAGGCCTCGGCGAACCTGTCCACGAGGTATTATACCGTAACCGTCTGTCAAGGTCCCGCAAGCTCCCGCGGGCCCTGTAGTTTACCCGATCACGCCCCCGCCTGACGACGATCGAAAGCCATTTTTCGCCCGAAACCCCACCACCCGGCCGCCTGGGTCGGAGAAACGGAACAGGTTATCAGAGTTGTCAGAAGTCAGTTATCAGTTATCAGGGGTCAGTTATCAGGGTTCAATGGTCAGCTCGACTTCGCCGAGCCCCCCATCATGACACTCCTGGCCCCCTCCCCGCTTCGGGGAGGGCTGGGGAGGGGCCTGCGGGACTATGGGTCAAAACAATTCGCTCAATTCGCACATGGCCACTCGCGGGGCGCGGATCTCGGACGAGTCGAACCTCGATTTAGGATCTGGATTCTTGAGTGCGACAGGTGTTAGGTGATTCCATCGGGTGCCAACTGCGCCAAAACAGGGTGCACAAGAGCCCCTCCCCAGCCCTCCCCGGAAGCCGGGGAGGGGGCCAGAGCGATTTCCAGGGGGGAGTGCTCGCCGGAGTCCAGGCTGTCCACGTTTTCCCTCGGTCATAACGCCACATTCCCTCGGCTAGACAACTTAAGAGCTGCACGACTTGCTGCTACTGATAACTGATAACTGATAACTGACAACTGACCCCCTGACAACTCCCATGACTTCCCGCCAAACCAAGCTCATCTTCGGCTGCGGCTACCTAGGGCGTCGCGTGGCCGCGCAGTGGCTCAGCCAGGGGCATCGCGTGCTGGCAGTGACACGGTCCGCTGAGCGGGCGGCGGAGTTCGTCCAGGCCGGCATCGAACCCCTGCTGGGCGACGTGACCAGCCCGCGACTGGGCTGGGAACTGCCGCCGCTCGACACCGTGTTGTGGGCGGTGGGCTACGATCGTCGAGCGGGCGTGCGGATGAGCGACGTGTACGTCGACGGTTTCCGGCGCGGGCTGGACTGCCTGCCGGAGGATACCAGGCGGATCATCTACGTCAGTTCGACGGGCGTGTTCGGCCAGGACGACGGCCAATGGGTTGATGAGCGAAGTGTGTGCGAGCCAACGCGGGAAGGGGGGCGCGTATGCCTGGAGGCCGAGCGCTGCTTGACGCACCATCGGCTGGGCCAGCGAGCGATCATCCTGCGACTGGCGGGGATCTATGGTCCTGGTCGTTTGCCGCGCCGCCAGGAGCTGCTGGGCGACCAGCCGTTGACCGTGCCGACCGGCGGCTTTCTGAATCTGATCCATGTGGATGATGCCGTGCAGGTGGTGCTGGCGGCCGAAGCTCGCGCGGAGCCGCCCGAATTGTTCCTGGTCGCGGACGGTGCGCCCGTGGTCCGGGTGGATTACTTCCTTGAGCTGGCTCGACTGCTGCACGTCGAACCGCCGCGGTTTGAACTACCCGCTGCCGATGACCCGCGCGCGGTCCGAGCGCTGGCGGACAAGCGGATCTCGAATCGCAAGTTGCGGGAGCGGTTGGGAGTCGAACTGCGGTATCCCTCCTATCGCCAGGGCCTGGCCGCGTCGCTCGCCGCCGAAGCAAGTCGCCGTGCGTCGGAAGACGCCGCGGACGCTCCCGGCGGGAGTTGAACGGGACCGGGTGGCTTACTAGAATCCTGCAAGCCGGCGTGCTGGCCGAGGGAGTGAGAATTCGCGGGAGGGTGATTCCAGTATCGCACCGGGCTGCTGTCCGCTCGTCCAGGCAAGGAACTTACCATGATGAAGCGGAAACCGGTTTTCCCCCACGTGATCGAAGTCAACTATCAGCTCGGCCGGGTCATCGGGTGCAACGTGTACCTGGTGTTCGACGGGGATGAGTGGTTGCTGATCGACGTCGGCTACGAGGAGACGGTGGATGAGATCATCGAGCTGGTCCGACTGCTCGACTTTCCGTTCGCCCAGTGCAAGACGTTGATCGCCACGCACGCCGACGTCGATCATATCCAGGGGCTGGCCAAGGCCAAGCAGTTGCTCCGCACCACGGTGACCGCGCATCCGCTGGCCGCCAGGTCGCTGCAGATGGGCGATAAGCTCAAGACGTTCGCCCAGATTGAAGCTCAGGGCATCGACATGGAGATGCCGCCGGTCGAAGTGGAGCAACTGGTGGACGACGGCGACGTGATCCGCGTGGGTCAACTGGAGCTGCAGGTCTGGTTGACACCCGGACATACGGACAGCCAGCTCAGCTTTCGGCTGGGCGACCTGCTGTTCAGCGGCGACAACATCTACCGGGACGGCTGCGTCGGCGCCATCGACGCTCACCATGGCAGCGACCTGGACGACTTCGTGACGTCGTTGCAGCGGATCCGGGAGAGCGACATCAAGTGGCTGCTGCCCAGCCACGGCCCGATCTTCCGCAAGGACAACCAGCTCCTGGACCGCACCATCGCCCGGCTGGATGGCTACCGGCACATGGCCGACTTCGGCACCTGCGCCGTGGACTGGCCGCTGATGGACCAGTGGGAGCAGGAACTGGCCGACGGGAAGATGCCGAAGTAGTTATCTCCGTGCCGGTTTTGGCGAATATTCTTTCAATGTCGACAAGCGGGGCAGCCGATCCGTACTGATAGTCCGGATCGTATGGCCAGGACAGGCCGTGGCGTCCGAGGACCGGCAACAGGTCGCATTGCAGGGGGGCCGCGATGATTCGCCGCATGCTCTTGATCGTGCTATGCACGTTGGTTTTAAGCGTTTGCAGCCACTCGGTCGCCCAGGCCCAGAGCCAGGAACGGGCGTTCGGCCGGGTGTGGGGAGGCGCCTACGGGCCGCACGATTGGGAGCGGTTCTACCACTACCCGTACGTGTTCTACCCGCAGAACTTCTGGGGCAACGAGTACTATCGCAGCAGCGAGAGCCTGTACTACCGCTATCCGCCGGAAATGCGGGTACCGGTCTACAACAAGAAATGGCACAACTCGTACCCGTTCGGCCGCCGCTACCACTCGGGCCACCACTTCATCCTGGACGTGTTTTGATTCACGCCGGAAGGGGTGTCGAGCCGATTTGCACGAGGATGCGGGTGGCCAGCTCCAACTGGCTGGTCTCGATCCACTCGTCGGCCGTATGAGCCTGCTCGATGGAGCCGGGGCCGAAGACGATGGTGGGCACGGACCAACGGGAGAAGGCTGGTGCGTCGGTGCCGTAGGGGACTCCGATCAGTTCGCCCGGTCCGCCGTGTTTACGAGTGATCTGAGCGACATGTTCGGCCAATCCGCGGTTCACGTCGTCGCGCAGGCCCGTGCTGGCCAGGTACGGCCGCTCGTGCTCGACCGCGACTTCGGATAGCTGTTCGGTCAGGTACCTCGCGACGCCCGCGAACGCTTCCTCCGGGTCGTCGCCGGGCAGCAACCGGCGGTCGATTTCGATGCTGCAATGGTCGGGCACCGTGTTGACGCTGATGCCGCCGGCAATCCGCCCCACGCTCAAGGTGGGCGTGCCGAGCAGCGGATGGTGTCCCAACCGGGGCACGTGCCGCTGGGCGTAGGTTTCCAGAACTTGCAGCGCCCGGCCCATGCGATAGATGGCGTTTTCGCCCTGTTCGGGCCGGCTGCTGTGAGCCGCTCGCCCCCGCGTGTGGCTGTACCAGCGGACCACGCCCTTGTGCGTGACGACGACGTTCAGCAGCGTCGGTTCGGCCACGATCACGGCGTCGGGCAGGCGCGGCAGCAGCGAGCAGGTTCCGTCGCGGAAGTGCTGAGCCATCCGCTGGGCTCCGGTGAAGCCGTGCTCTTCGTTCACCGAGCAGGCCATGAGCAGCGTGGGGCGGTGCGGCGGCCGTTCGGCGGCCAGCCGGGCGAAGGCGGTCAGCATGCAGGCCATGCCGCCTTTGATGTCACACGCGCCGCGGCCCCAGACCCGCCCGTCGCGGACCGCCGCCTCCCAGGGGGGAATCGTCATGCCATCGACTGGCACCGTGTCCTGGTGAGCTTCGAAGACCAGCACTTTTTCCCCCGGCTGGCCAGGCGTTTGCCCGGACGACCGCTCAGCGTCCAGTCGCGCCAGGATGTTCGTCCGGCCCGGCTCGACCTCCTGGATTTCGTACGGCACCCCCAACTGCTCGAAGAAACGCCGCAAGTACTCGGTCATGCGGGTTTCCAGGTACTCCGGTCCCTGCACATCGCGCCCCATCGGATTGACGCTCGGAATCCGCACCAGGTCGCAGAGGGTATCGATCACGGTCGGTGCCATGGAGGGTAAGTCCTTCGCTGGAGGAAACTCAAGTCAGCCGCGGCCCAGGATACCACTTGGGCTGGCCCGCGGCGGGGCTGGGGCCAATTATTTCGAACCAGGCCCCGTTTCCGCCACCGGTTGACCGGCCGGCGGGGGGCCGCTAGCATACCCACGACCCACTCGACGATCGCGTCGGGTTTTCTTTTGGACTGGCTTTGTGATATTATTCACAAAGTGCGGCCAGTTTGTAAATTGAACGACTGATTTACCTTATGGAACCAGGCCTGATTCCGATCCTGATCCTGGCGGCGGCTTCGCTGGCGCTGGCGGTCGGCATGCTGGCCCTCGGCAGCCTGCTGGGGCCCCGGCGGTTCGGCCGCGTCAAGCAGATGCCGTACGAGAGCGGCATGGACCCGATCCACGACGCTCGGCGGCGCTTCGACGTGCGGTTCCACCTGGTGGCGATCGTGTTCCTGGTGTTCGATGTCGAGCTGTTATTCCTCTATCCCTGGGCGGTTGCCAACAAGGATCCGCAGGGCCTGCCCCGGATCGCCGAACAGGTGGGGCAGGGGGGTGGCTTCAGCGGGGGTCTGGTGTTCGCCGAAGTGTTGTTCTTCGTGGCCCTGCTGGCGATGGGGTTCGTTTACGCCTGGCGCAAGGGGGTGTTTCGATGGCGATAGAGCTGCCGGAGAACGTCGTCGTCAGCAAGTTGGACGAGCTGGCCAGTTGGTGCCGCAAGAACAGCCTTTGGCCGATGCCGTTCGCCACGGCCTGTTGCGGCATTGAGTTGATGGCGACCGGTGCCAGCCGCCACGACCTGGCTCGGTTCGGCGCCGAGGTGTTTCGTTTCAGCCCCCGGCAATGCGATCTGATGATCGTGGCCGGGCGGGTGGTGATGAAGATGCTGCCCGTGTTGCAGCGGATCTGGCAACAGATGCACGAGCCGAAGTGGTGCATTTCGATGGGCGCGTGTGCGTCGACTGGCGGTGTGTTCGACACCTATTGCGTGGTGCAGGGCATCGACCGTTTCATCCCGGTCGACATGTACGTGCCGGGTTGCCCGCCGCGCCCCGAACAGTTGATTCAGGCGATCATCGACCTGCAGGACAAGATCCAGCGTGAGGGGACGTTGACGGGAGCGGAATTCGAGCTCAGCCAGCGCCAGCAACCCAAGCGGGCGTTGTTGGAGCTGCCGATTCTCGGCCAGACACCCCAGTATCGGTGAGCGACCGCGGGCCGGGCCAGGCAGTGTGGAGCGATTGTCCCCAATCGCTCAGGAATGTGGAGCGATTGTCCCCAATCGCTCAGGAGTATGGAGCGATTGTCCCCAATCGCTCGCCAGGCGGCCCAGTATCGATCAGCGACTGAGGGCCGAGTCGGAGAGGCGGGCTGGTGATGAACGACGATCAGCAGGGAGCGCGGCGTGCCGATTCGTGAAGCGGTGAGCGAGGTGTTGCGGGCCCGCATCGAGGGCCTGGAGTTCAGCGAGTTTCGCGGGCGGACGCGCGTCGTGGTGCCGGCCGGCCGTTTGCTGGACGCCTTGCGGCTGTTGCGGGACGAGTGCGGCTTTGACTTCCTGGCGGACATCACCTGTGTCGACTACCTGAACTATCGCGGCGCTCGCGACCGTTTTGGACTCGTGTACCAGCTCGCATCGCTGGCCAGCAACGAGCGGTTGGTGCTGCGGGTGCCGCTGAACGAGCCCGACCTGGTGGTGCCCTCGGCAACCGGCTTGTGGGAGGCCGCGAACTGGCTGGAGCGCGAGGTGTGGGACATGTTTGGAATTCGCTTCGAGGGCCATCCGGACCCGCGGCGGATTCTGTTGCCGGAAGAATTCACGGCGCATCCGTTGCGCAAGGACTATCCACTGCAGGGTCGCGGGGAGCGCCACAATTTCCCGGTGCTTCGCCGGCGCGACGCCTGACGCGCCGCCGGGCTGCCGGGCCGCCGGCCTGATGCGGCACCTGGCCCCGGCAGGGCGAACCGGGCGCGGCGGGCCTTGAACCCAGAAGACAAGAAACCGACATGCCGTTGACTCCCATCTCCGACGCTCGCCCGCGGCAAGCCTCGCGCGACTACCTCTGGACGCTGAATTTCGGGCCCCAGCATCCGGCCACGCACACCACGCTGCGGTTGCTGCTGCAGTTGGACGGCGAGCGGGTGGTGGACGCGGTGCCCGACATCGGCTACCTGCATTCGGGCTTCGAGAAGATTGGCGAGCACCTGGACTACAACCAGTATGTCACGGTGACAGACCGCATGAATTATATCTCGCCGATGGCCAACAACGTGGCCTGGCACGAGGCGGTCGAGCGGTTGCTGGGGATCGAACTGACTCGCCGCTGCCAGTACATTCGCGTGATCGTGGCCGAGCTGGCGCGGATCAGCGACCACCTGCTGTGCGTCGGCGCCATGGGGCTGGACACGGGCGCCTTCACGTTTTTTCTCTATGCGTTTTACCAGCGGGAGCGGATTTACGACATCTTCGAGACGCTGTGCGGAGCCCGTTTCACCAACAGCTATACCCGCGTGGGCGGCCTGATGCACGATATCACGCCGGCGGCGATCGACCGGATCCGCGCGTTCCTGGAGGACTTTCCCCACACGCTGGAGGACATGGAGCGGTTGTTGAATCGCAACCGGATCTTTGTCGACCGCACCAAGGGCGTGGGTCTGCTGAGCCGCGAGGAGGCGATCCAGCGAGGCGCCAGCGGACCGATCGCCCGGGCCAGCGGCGTGACGCGCGACCTGCGGAAGGACGAACCGTACCTGAGCTACGCGGACTTCGACTTCCAGGTCTGCTGCGCCCAGGCCGGCGACTGCTTCGCTCGCTACTACGTCCGGATGGCCGAGATGCGGGAAAGCCTGCGGATCGTGCGGCAGGCGGTCGACAACCTGCCGGCCGGGCCCGTCAACGTGGGCGTGGACGAGCGGACGACGCTGCCCAGCAAGCAGCAGGTGTACCAGACGATCGAAGGCACGATCACGCACTTCGAACTGGTGATGAGCAACCGCGGGTTCGTCGTGCCATGCGACGAGCTGTACACGGCGATCGAGGCGCCCAACGGCGAATTGGGATTCTACCTGGTGGGCGACGGCGGGGACGTGGCCTACCGGGCCCGCTGCCGGCCGCCGTCCTTCGTGCACTTCGCCCTGTTCCCGCACTTGATCCGCGGGCACACGCTGAGCGACGTGGTGGCCGTGCTGGGCAGCTTGAACATTATCGCGGCCGAACTGGATCGATAGGGCGATCATCGCGGGACGAAGGGGAGCGAGTGGACGATGAGCAGCGTGCGGGAACAACCGGCGGGCGGCGCCGCGGCGCGCGTCCTGAGCGAGGCGATGATCGAGGAGATCCGCGGGTACTTTCCCCGCTATCCGACTCGGCAGGCGGTTACCTTGCCCGCCTTGCACGTGGTCAACCGCGAATTGCGGCACGTGCCGTTGCAGGCGGTGGTGGAAGTCGCCGAGTTGCTGGAGCTGGCTCCGGCCCAGGTGCAGGATACGCTGACGTTCTACGGTTTCTTCAAGCAGGATGCGCCGCACGGCCGGACGCGGGCCTGGGTCTGCCGGAGCATCAGTTGCGCGCTGCTGGGGGGCGACGACCTGCTGCGGCACATGTGCCGCCGGGCCGGCATTCAGCCCGGCCAGACCACGCCCGACGGGAAGTTGACGCTGGAGTTCGCCGAGTGCCTGGGGGCCTGCGAAGCGGCGCCGTGCATGCTGGCCGGCGACACGCTGCACAAGAATCTCACCACGCACAAGGCGGACCAGTTCCTGGATGGGTTGCCCTGAGAGGACTTCCTGAGTCGTAGTCTTGAATAGTCGAGTCGTTGCGGCCGCGAGCCGCGAAGGGAGCGCGACGAAAGCATGCCAGACGTGGGTGCAACCGAGCCTGTGCTGCTGGCCCTGGTCGGCCGGCCCGACAGCCACACGCGAGCCGTCTACGAGCAGGCGGGCGGCTACCAGGCCCTGCGCCGCGCGGTGGGCGAGCTGGCGCCGGAAAACGTCCGCGAACTGGTCAAGTCGAGCGGCCTGCGCGGGCGGGGCGGAGCCGGCTTTCCCACCGGCCTGAAATGGACGTTCCTGCCCCAGGATCATCCGGGGCCGATCTATTTTTGCCTGAATGCCGACGAGAGCGAGCCGGGCACGTTCAACAACCGCATCCTGATGGAAGACGACCCCCACCAGGTGCTCGAAGGCCTGATCCTGAGTTGCTATGCGACTCGGGCCACGACCGCCTACATCTACATGCGGTACGAGTATCCGCTGGCCTGGCAGCGGATGCAGGCGGCGGTGGATGAGTGTTACGCGGCCGGATACCTGGGCCGGAATGTGCTGGGCAGCCAGTTCTCGCTCGATGTTTACCTGCATCGCGGCGCGGCGGCCTACATCTGCGGGGAAGAGACGGGGTTGATTGAAAGCCTGGAAGGCAAGCGGGCCTGGCCGCGGATCAAGCCGCCGTTTCCCGCCGTGGAAGGCCTGTTCCACAAACCGACCGTGGTGAACAACATCGAAACGGTGGCCTGCGTCAAGCATATCGTGGACCGCGGCGCCGACTGGTTCCGGTCGATCGGCGTGCCCCCGGACCCCAACAATCCGCGGGATCCCGGCAGCTTCGGCCCCAAGCTGTACTGTCTTAGCGGGCACGTGGAGCGGCCGGGCTGCTACGAGGCGCCGCTGGGCATCACGGTGCGGCAGTTGATCGACCAGTTTGGCGGGGGCATCCGCGGCGGACGCCGGGCCAAGGCCGCCATCCCGGGCGGGATCAGCATGGGCCTGCTGACGGCTGACGAGCTGGATTGCCCGCTGGATTTCGCCGGGCCGGGACGCTACGGCTGCCTGGGGCTGGGCACGGCCGCCGTCGTCGTGATGGACGAAACCGTCTCGATGATCGACTTCCTGGAGAACTCCTGCCAGTTCTTCGAACACGAAAGCTGCGGCCAGTGCACTCCCTGCCGCGAAGGCACCTCCTGGGCCTTGAAAATGATGCGGCGGATCAAGGCGGGCCGCGGGCGGCTGATCGACCTGGACCTGCTGCTGGAAATCGCCGACTCGATCGGCATCATGCCCGGCACCACGATCTGCGGCCTGGCCGACGGCGCCGCCTGGCCGATCAAGAACGCGATCCGCAAGTTCCGCGGCGAGTTCGAAGAGTATATCCGGCGGACCAATCCCCAAGGCTGCCACGAAACAGCGCCGGTTCCGGCCCTGGATCTGGTGGCCCTTCACTGAGTCCGAGTACCGTAACCAGCCGCGAGGCGTTCATGGCGATTGTGATTGTTGACGGGCAGGAGATCGAAATCGGCGACGGCGAGCGGCTGAACGGCATCCAGGCCGCTCAGCGGGCCGGCATCGAAATCCCACACTATTGCTGGCACCCCGGCCTGACCGTGGTGGCCAGTTGCCGCATGTGCCTGGTCGAGACGGGTCGCAGGGACCCGGCCAGCGGCGCGATCTCGATGATGCCCAAGCTGGTTCCCGCCTGCCAGACGCCGGCCCGCGACGGCACGGTGTTCGTGACCAACAGCCAGCAGGTCACCGACGCCCGGGCGATGGTCGAGGAGGACCTGCTGATCCGCCACCCGATTGATTGCCCGATCTGCGATAAGGCGGGCGAGTGCCACCTGCAGGATTATCATTTCCAGCATGGCCGGGAGCAGCGGCGAGCGGACATCAAGCCGTTCACCAGCCGCCGCCGCCCGCTGGGCGACTCGGTCACCCTGTTCGTCGACCGCTGCGTGATGTGCAGTCGCTGCGTGCGCTTCTGCCGCGAGATTCCCGGCACCAGCGAATTGATGGTGACCAACCGCGGCGCGCACGAGGAGATCGACGTCTTTCCCGGCTTCCCGCTGGCCAACAAGATGGCGGGCAACGTGGTGGACCTGTGCCCGGTCGGCGCGCTGGGCGACCGCGACTTTCTGTACTCGCAGCGCGTCTGGTTCATGCAGAACCACGACCAGATCTGCGCCGGCTGCTCGACCGGCTGCTCGATCCACGTCGACGAGAACCAGGACCGCATCTACCGCCTCCGCCCGCGGCCCAACCCGCACGTCAACCAGTGGTGGATGTGCGACGAAGGCCGCTATGGCTGGAAGCACGCGCACGACGAGCGGCGGCAGACCGCGCCGCGGCGCCGCGACGGAGAGCAACTGCGAGTGGAGGAGTGGGGCGAGCTGATCCCGCAACTGGATGCCGACCTGCGGGCCGCCGGGCGCCTGGCCGCCGTGCTCTCGCCGCACTTGACCGTGGAGGAAGCCTGGCTGCTGGCCAGCTACATCCGTGCGATCGATCCGCAAGCCTGGCTTGTCCCGGGTCCCGTCCCGGTGGTCGGCCAGGACGAAACATTTGGCGGAGGCTTCACGATTCATGCGGAGAAGTGCCCCAACCGCCGGGGCGTGCAGGCGGTCGTGTCGGCGCTGAGCGACGAGCTGATCACCTGGGAGCAGTTCCTGGAGCGGGCGGCCGGCGAAGGGTTCGGCGCGGTCTGGATCAGCGGCGGTTATCCAGCGGCGTGGCACGGCGAGTCGGAGGCGGAGCAGTTGGCCGCGATTCCGCTGCGGATCGTGCAGGACATTTTCCCGTCGCCGCTGTGGGAGCAGGCCGGTTACCAATTGCCCGGCGCGGTGTTCGCCGAACGCGAGGGATCGTACGTGAACTTTGACGACCGCCTGCAGTCGTTCCGCTGGGCCATCCGGCCGCCGGCCGGTGTGCAGACCGAAGGTCGGCTGTTCTGGCGGCTGGCCGGGCGGCGCGGCATGTACCAGGCGGACGAAGTGCTGCTGGAGGTGGCTCGCCGAGTGGCCTATTTCGCGGCCGCCGTGCAGCCGGTCCCGGAGGTTGGCGTGGACTTGAAGGTCTTGAGCCTGGCGTAACTGAAATTTGGTGCCGATGCGGCGGCGGTGGGTTGAGATGGGAACGAGTGCCAGGAGCCCCTCCCCGCTTCGAGATCGTGCAGCTTTTGAGTTTTTTTGGGTATGAAACTTGGGATGACGAACCAATGGTCAGCTCGAATTCGCCGAGCCCCATCTCACAATACCTTTGGCCCCCTCCCCGCTTCGGGGAGGGTTGGGGAGGGGCCTGCGGGACTATGGAGCAAAGGGATTCGCTCAATTCGCACACGGCTACTCGCGGGACGCAGATTTCGGACGAGTCGAACATCAATTTAGGATCTGAATTCTTGAGTGCGAAAGGTGTTGGGTGATTCCATCGGGTGCCAGGTGCGTCAAAACAAGATGCACAGGAGCCCCTCCCCAGCCCTCCCCGGAAGCCGGGGAGGGGGCCAGAGGGATATCAAGGGGGACGATTGCCGACGCGGAGACCATCCACGTTTTCCCTGGGTCATAACGCAAAATCCCCTCGGAAAAACAACTTATAAGCTGCTCGATCTCGAAGCGGGGAGGGAGCCAGAAGTGATTTGTAGGCGCGGCTGGCGAAGCGGAGTCCATGAAAACCGCAACTTAAGAATTGACGCGTCGGACTAACTGATAACTGATAACTGACAACTGACAACTGATAACTCTTACCCCCGTCCCACGGGAAGCCGATCCATGACAACCGCTGCGCTGATCGAAATCCTGGTCAAAGTGATCCTGTTACTGGGCGGGGTGATGACGGCCGCGGCGTATTTCGTGTTGCTGGAGCGCCGGATGGCCGCCTGGGTCCAGGACCGGGTGGGGCCGAACCGGGTCGGCATTCCGCTGACGCGGATCCGGATATTCGGGTTGGGGCAGCCGCTGGCCGACGGCGTGAAGTTCATCATGAAGGAGGAATACACGCCGGCGCACGTGGACAAGCGGATGTATGTGCTGGCGCCGATCGTGATCCTGGTGGCCGCCTTGACCGTGTTCGCCGTGATTCCGTTTGGCAGCGTGCTGCCGGTGGATCTGGGTATTGAGGGGCTGAGCGAGCCGATCCGGCTGGTGGTCGCTCCGGGCATGGACGTGGCGGTGTTTGTGATTTTCGGCCTGTCCAGCATCGCCGTGTACGGCGTGATTCTGGGCGGCTGGGCGAGCAACAACAAGTACAGTTTCCTGGGCGCTTTGCGGTCGAGCGCCCAACTGATTGCCTACGAGCTGCCGTTGGGGCTGGGGATTCTGGGCGTGGTGGTGGCCGCCGGGTCGTTGGACCTGGAAGCGATCATCAGCGCGCAGGCCACGTCGGGCTGGTGGTTCATCCTGGCTCAGCCGCTGGGCTGCGTGGTGTTTGTGGTGGCGGCGTTTGCCGAGGCGGCGCGGCTGCCGTTCGACCTGCCCGAATGCGAGCAGGAGTTGATCGGCGGCTACCACACCGAGTATTCCGGGATCAAGCTGCTGTTGTTTCTGGTGGCTGAGTTCCTGCACATGATCACGGCCGCATTCTTGATCGTGATCCTGTTCCTGGGTGGCTGGCACTTCTGGGGACTGACGGGCGCGGGGGAGCAGGTGGGCCTGGTCCAGGCGGTGCTGCGAGTGATGGTCCTGAGCGGCAAGGTGTTTCTGGTGATCTTGCTGTTCATGCTGATCCGCTGGAGCTGGCCCCGCTTCCGCTTCGACCAACTGATGGCCTTGGCCTGGAAGGTGATGCTGCCGCTGGGGCTGGTGAATCTGGTCAGCGTCGCTATCCTGGATCAACTTCGGACTGCCTGGCAGTTGGACGCCTGGTGGTCGAATCCGTTGTTGATCGCGGCCAACTGGGGCATCTGCCTGCTGGCCTGGATCGTGGTCGCCTACGCGCAACCGCTGATCGCCGACAACCGTCCCCAGCAGGAACTCGAACTGTACGACGTGGACCCGCAGGTCTAAGGCCCAGGTGCGAGCGCGATGAAACCCGACGATCCCGATATTCTGTGGGTGCAGGAGCCCGAGCTGGGGCTGGCCGGCCGGATGTACATGCCGATGTTCGTCCAGGGCCTGTCGACCACGCTGAAGCATCTGGCTGGTTCGCTGCGGGGCAAGCAGGTGACGGTCAGTTACCCGGACGAGGAGCCGCAACTGGGCAACCCGCTGATTTACCGCGGCGTGCACCGGCTGAACCGCGACGAGCAGGGTCGGGTCAAGTGCGTGGCCTGTTTCCTGTGCGCGACGGCCTGCCCGGCGCACTGCATCGACATTATCGGTGTGGAGAGTCCCTGGCCGGACCGGGAGAAGTATCCGGAAAGTTTCACGATCGACGAGCTGCGTTGCATCTACTGCGGGATGTGCGAGGAAGCCTGCCCGGTGGACGCGATCGAGCTGACCAGCTTGTACAATCTGACGGGTCGCAGCCGCGAGGAGATGATCTTCGACAAGGAGAAGCTGCTCAGCGTGTACGACGCCACGAAGGACAAGGAGCCGATGCAGTCGACCCGGCTGGGAGGCACGTTGTGATGTACTTGTCGGGTGCGGCGCACATCGGGCAGGCGGTGGCGGGTCTCTGGCCGGAGTTGGCGGGTGGCGGTGGGTTGTCCGCGGTCGCGGGGAGCGGTCTGCTGGCGGCCCTGCCCGACTGGCGAGTGCTGGTGCAATCGCCGACCACCTGGGGTCTGGTCTGCGGGGCGGTGGCGTTGGTGTTGATGTTGCCGCGCGGCTCGGCGGTGGCGCGGGTGCTGGGGGGCGTCGTGGGCCTGGTCGCGCTGGGCCTGCTGGCGGCCGGGCAGCCGTTGTTGAGCGACTGGCTGGCGCAGGGGCTGTTCTGGATTCTGGCGGGAGTGACGGTGCTGAGCGCCGCGGCGGCGGTGGCGATGCGCAGTGCCGTGTACGCGGCGGTCTGGTTCGCCATGTCGTTGCTGGGGACGGGCAGCTTGTTTCTGCTGCAAGGTGCCAGCTTCCTGGGTGTGGCCACGGTGGTGGTCTACGCCGGCGCGATCGTGGTCACCTTCCTGTTCGTGATCATGCTGGCTCAGCCCGAAGGACACGCCACGTACGATCGCCTGACCTGGGGCTGGTATGCCAAGCCGGTTTCGGTGCTGGCCGCCGCCCTGATGGTGGCCGTGCTGACGACGGCCTTGCCGGGGATCCGACAGATCGACGCCTTGGCGGCGCTGGGCGAAAGCGGGGCGGTGGAGCGGTCCGCCGGGGTGCTGCACCCGTCTCACATGGCCCGTTTCGGTGCCGAGCTGTTCAGCCGCGAGCTGGTCTCGGTCGAGGTGGCGGGCACGCTGCTGCTGGTCGCCCTGGTAGGCGCGATCGCGATCATGATTCAGGGGCGCCGGCAGGCCCAGGCGGAGGAGTCGGCCCGATGAACGAACTGGCGCTGCTGCAGAATTACCTGCTGGTCGGCGGGCTGCTGTTTGCCATCGGGCTGGCGGGCTTTCTGGTCCGCCGCAACATGATCGTGATGTTCCTCAGCGCCGAGATCATGCTGCAGGGCATCTCGGTCAGCCTGGTGGCCTGGGGCCGCTATCACAACGACTGGGGCGGCCAGATGCTGGTCGTCTTCATCATCGCCGTGGCGGCCTGCGAGGCGGCGATCGCGCTGGCGCTGGTCCTGATGCTGGCCAAACAGACCGGCCGCCTGGACATTGTGCTCTGGCAGGATCTGCGGGAAGAGGGGCAACCCGCGTACGTGGACCGCGAAGTGCCGGAGGAGCGCGAGGAGGATCAGGTGTGGCCCACGCTGACGCCGGCGGGCATTGAACCGGAAGTGGACCCCGAAGAGGAACTGCACCGCAGCCGCGTGTGATATGGACGATCCGATTCGCCTGTTGCTGATCCTGATTCCAGCCCTGCCGCTGGCGGCCGCCGTGCTGATCGGCCTGCTGGGGCCGCGCGTGTTGCGGCAGCAGAGTCATTGGCTGGCGATTGCCGCGGTGCTGGCGTCGTTCCTCTGCAGTCTGCTGTTGATGCGCGAGTTGAGCTTTCTGCAGCGGGCCGCGGGAGCGGGCGGCGAGGTGGCCTTGGGGATCGGCTACGAGGAAGTGCGCAGGCTGTGGACGTGGACCGACGTGGCCGACGCCTACCAGCAGCCGCGGACGCCACCCGGCGAGTCGCGGGAGTCGCTGGTCGGAGGCGGCTCGCGAGACTTCCGCATCGACATCGTGCTCCGCGCCGACAGCCTGACCTGCATGATGCTGGTCATGGTCACGCTGATCGCCACGCTGGTCGCCATCTACTCGGCCGGCTACATGCATGGCGACCCGGGATACTGGCGATTCTTCGCCTATTTCGGCCTGTTCGTGTTCTCGATGACGATGCTGGTCTCGGTCAGCAATTTCGTGCTGCTGTACGTGTTCTGGGAGGCGGTCGGTCTGTGCAGCTATCTGCTGATCGGCTTCTGGTACCAGAAGCCGGCCGCCGCGGCGGCCGGCAAGAAGGCGTTCCTGGTGAACCGCGTGGGCGACTTCGGTTTCGCACTGGGAGTCTTCCTGATCTGGACCACCTACGGCACGCTGAACTTTCACGACTCGCTGCGCGGCGGCGAGCTGGAGCCGGCCAGGATCCAGCAGGCGGTGGCGGCCGAGCGGGCGGGCGAGGTGGTGCCGGCGGAGCAGGAACCGGTGGCCGGTGTGTTCGGCCCGCTGCGGCTGGCCGACAACGAATTGCGCCCCGCCGGTCAACCGCGGACTTCGGCCATGATCTCGCTGGCCATCTGCCTGCTGCTGCTGCTGGGAGCCTGCGGCAAGAGCGCCCAGTTTCCGCTGCACGTCTGGCTGCCGGACGCGATGGAGGGCCCGACTCCGGTCAGCGCGCTGATCCACGCGGCGACCATGGTCACGGCCGGCATCTACATGATCGCGCGCTGCACGCCGCTGTTCCTGGTCTCGCCCGACGCGCAACTGGTGGTCTCGGTCGTGGGTGGTTTCACGGCGCTGCTGGCCGCGCTGATCGCCTTGACTCAATACGATCTGAAGCGGGTCCTGGCCTACTCCACGGTCAGCCAGTTGGGCTACATGTTCCTGGCCCTGGGCGTGGGCAGCCTGGCTGGAGTCACGGCCGGCATGTTCCACCTGTTCACCCATGCCTTCTTCAAGGCCCTGCTGTTCCTGGGGGCCGGCAGCGTGATGCACGCCATGGGTAACGTGATCGACATGCGGCGGTTCGGCGGTTTGCGAAGGGTGATGCCCGTCACGTACATCACGTTTGCGGTGGGCTGCCTGGCGCTGGCCGGTGTGTTTCCGCTGGCTGGTTTCTGGAGCAAGGACGCCGTGCTGGGCGCGGTGCATGACAAAGTGCACGAGTTGGAGCCGCACGATTCGGATTCCCACGGCCCGGCGCCTCACGGCCCGGCGCCTCACGGCCCGGCGCCTCACGATTCGTCCCCTCACGGTTCGGCAGAAGGCGGCGGGACCCAGGCCGTGGAGCGACCGGAATCTTCGGCCGACGACGATGTGACGCCCGTCTTCGGGCTCTCGAACCTGCTGCGGGGGCAGATCTTCCATTGGCTGTATCTGCTGGGCCTGATGACCTCGTTCCTGACGGCGTTCTACACGTTCCGGGCGTTTTACCTGACGTTTCACGGGCCGGAGCTGATCCCGCCCGAAGCGGGGCGTCACGCCCACGAGTCGCCGGCGTCGATGACCGTGCCGCTGGGGATCCTGGCAGTCTGTTCGGCGCTGGTCGGGCTGCTGCTGGACCGCTCGTACCTGGACGGCACGAACAGCTTCGCCAACTGGCTGTTATGGACGCCCTCGCTGGGCTTTCCCGCGGCGATGCGGACCACGTTGCCGGGCGAGTTTCACTTGTCGGTGGCGGGCTGGAGCACTTTGATGGCGCTGGGCGGGATCGGGCTGAGTTCCTATCTGTACCTGGGCAGCCGGCACGAGATCCACGGCATCCGCCAGTTCTTCGACCTGGCCTGGGTTTCGGGTTGGAGTGACGTGGAGTCGTTTGCCAGGATGCGCCAGTGGCGCGTGGCCCGTTGGGTGCGGGAGTGCAGCGCGGCCGTGGGTCTTGAGTGGCTGCTGCGGTTGGTGGTGGGCGCCTTGCTGCTAGTGGTGCTGGTCCTCTCGGCGCCGCTGCTGCTGTTGTATTACGTCTCGCCCTACAAGCTGTCGTATCACCGGTTTTACCTGGACGAGCTGTATGAACTGGTGCTGGTCAGGCCGCTGCGGGGCCTGGCCCGGCTGTGCTACGGCATCGACCGCTGGCTGATTGATGGCACGGTGAACTTCGTGGGACGTGTGCCCCGGCAGATCGGCGACGTGATGCGTTCGCTGCAGATGGGGCTGGTGCCGTTCTACGCGCTGGCCATGGTGTTGGGACTGCTGATTCTGCTGGCCGTCCAGTTGCTGGGATAGGCCCGGTTGCTGGTTTGGAGTCGAGTTGGGAAGCGAAGCCTGTCCGGGAACCTGCGGAAACCAGGCCGGGCGGGATGACGAGGAGCTTGATGGACACCGCCACATTGCTGCTGGTGACGATCCTGCTGCCGCTGGCCGGCGCCGTGGCGCTGTGGCCCGTGGCGGCGTTGGGGACACGGGCCGTCCGCTGGACGGCCCTGGCCGTGACGCTGGCCACGCTGCTGCTGACGGTGCTGGTGATCTGGGATTTCTATCCGGACCACGTCGCCAGCACCGAGCGGGAGTGGACGTGGCTGGGCGCGGGCGAGCAGATCCAGTTCGGGATCGGGCTGGATGGGATTTCGGTCTGGCTGTTCGCGCTTTCGGCGCTGCTGATGGTCACGGCGGTGCTGGTCAGTTGGGAAGCGATCGACGACCAGGTGCCCCAGTTCTATGCTCTGCTGTTGTTGCTGGAGTGCGGGTGCCTGGGCGTGTTCGCGGCCCGGGACCTGATCATGTTCTACGTGTTCTTTGAATTCACGCTGATCCCGCTGTACTTCCTGATCGGGATCTGGGGCAGCGAGGACCGGAAATACGCGGCCAGCAAGTTTTTCCTGTTCACGCTGGCCGGCAGCCTGCTGACCTTTCTGGGTCTGTTATCGATCGTGTGGTGGAAGGCGGCGTACGTCGCGGGCGGCGAGCTGACGTTCTCGATCGCGGAACTGGCGGCCGCGGTGCAGCAGGCGGCCGGCACGCCGCGGGCCATGTCGCCTGGGTTCCAGGCGGTGTTATTCGCCGCGTTGTTCGCGGGTTTCGCCATCAAGGTCCCCCTGTTCCCGCTGCACACCTGGCTGCCGCTGGCCCACGTCCAGGCACCGACGGCGGGCAGCGTGTTCCTGGCCGGCATCTTGCTCAAGCTGGGTTCCTACGGTTTCGTCCGCTTCTGCCTGCCGCTGTTGCCTGATGCCACGTACCTGTTCGCGCCCTGGATCTTGTGGATCGCCGTGATCGGCATTCTGTACGGCGCGCTGATAGCCCTGGCGCAGCACGATCTCAAGCGGCTGATTGCCTACTCCAGCGTCAGCCACCTGGGTTACTGCCTGCTGGGCGTGTTTGCCCTGAATCCGTTGGGGCTGCAGGGTGGCACGTTGCAGATGGTCAACCACGGGCTGTCCACCGGCGGGCTGTTCGCCCTGGTCGGCATGTTGTACGAACGGTATCACACGCGGGACATCCAGCAGTTGAGCGGCCTGGCCCGGCAAGTTCCCAGGCTGGCGTTTTTCATGCTGGTGTTCACGCTGTCCAGCATCGGGCTGCCGGGACTGAACGGGTTCGTGGGCGAATTCCTGGTCCTGCTGGCGATGTTCCAGCGGGCCTGGCAGGAGCCGTTGCCGGGATGGGGGCTGCATCTGAAGGCGATCTCGGTGCTGGCCGTGTTCGGCGTGGTGTTGGGCGCCTGGTACATGTTGTGGCTGGTGCAGCGCGTGTTCTTCGGGCCGCTGAAGCATCCGTCCGGCGGTCACGACGGGGCTCCGCCTCGGGACCTGGCGCCGCGCGAGATTCTGGCCCTGGCGCCACTGGCGGTGGTGATGGTCTGGATCGGCGTCGCCCCGAACTTTTTTCTGCGGCCGATGGACGGTCCGCTCCGCGAAGTGGAAGCGGCGGTGGCCCGGCCGCTGCAGGAAGGCTTGCAGAATCGCGAGCCCGTGGCCGAAAAGCGTCCGCAAACCGGGCTGGAGAATCTAACTCGTGCTCGCTGATCGCAATACGGTCGTGCTGCTGTTGCCGGAGTTGATCCTGGTCGCCATGGCGACGTGGATCTACGTGGGAGGGACGATCACCCGCAGCCGCACCTGGTGGGTCTTGTTCGCGCTGGCGACTTACCTGGCGACCGGCCTGATCCTGCTGCGCGGCAACGCGGCGGCGGCCGAGTTGTTCGCGTCGGGCAGCCTGTCGGGCCCCTTGATCCTGGACCCTTTGGGTCAAACGGGCCGCGTCCTGGCGCTGGGGCTGGGTCTGCTGTTCACGCTGCTGCTGGCCAAGTCCGCGTCGCGGGAACTGGCCAGCGAAACGTGCGCGACCGTGATGCTGCTGACCGTCGGCTTGATGCTGGTCTGCCGGGCGAACAGCCTGGTGCTGCTGTTCTTGTCGCTGGAGCTGATTTCGATCCCCACCTACGTGCTGCTGTATCTGGGCCGCGCGGACCGGGCGTCGGCGGAAGCCGCCGCCAAGTATTTTTTTCTCAGCATTCTCTCCTCGGCGATGCTGCTGTACGGGCTGAGTTTTCTGTACGGGCTGGCCGGCGTGACGCTGATTACGGCGGGACAAAGCGGAACTCAGGTGGTGGGCATCCGCGAGGCGCTGGCGGCGCTGGCGGCCACGCCGGAAGCGGCCGGGAGCAACGTGCTGCTGCTGCTGGGGCTGGTCCTGACCTTTGGTGGGCTGGCATTCAAGATCGCGGCCGTGCCGTTCCAGTTCTACGCCCCGGACGTGTATCAAGGGACGACCAACGTCAACGCGGGCCTGCTGGCCACGGTGCCCAAGATGGCCGGCGTGCTGGCGATGACGCGCCTGCTGGTGGTGGCGGTTCCGGCCACGTTCCAATACGCCTGGCAGGTCATGCTGGTCGTGGCCATCCTGACCATGACGATCGGCAATGTCTCCGCGCTGTGGCAACACAATGTCCGCCGGCTGCTGGCGTATTCGTCGATCGCGCATGCCGGCTACATGCTGATCGGCTTTGCGGTCGCGCTGGCCGCCGCGGGCTCCGAGCCGGCAGGGGCGGCGGACGGGGTGGCAGCCGTGCTGCTGTACCTGGTCGTGTACGTCCTGGCCGCGGTGGGAGTATTCGCCGCGCTCAGTTATCTGGGAAGCGAGCGGGGTGAGGTGAACGACCTGGAGGAGCTTTCGGGCCTGGGTCGCACCCGGCCGGAAATCGCCCTGGCCATTTCGGTATTCCTGTTCTCCATGGCCGGCATCCCGCCGCTGGCTGGCTTCTGGGGCAAGTTCGAACTGTTTGCCGGCGCCGTGCGCCTGTCGGGCCGCACCGACTCGACCGCCTGGGTGTGGTTCCTGGCCTTGGCGGTGCTGGCCGCCTTGAACGCGGCGATCGCGGCGGCTTATTATCTGCGCGTGGTGGGCGTGATGTATTTTCGTCCGCCGGCTGCTGAGATTCGGGGCAGTGGTCAAGGTCCGTTGACGGCCATGCTGGTCTGTGCCGTCCTGGTCGTGGCGGCGGGCCTGCTGCCCACGCCTTTGGCGCAGACCGCGGCCAACGCGGGCCGAGGGCTGGTCGGACAGCGCGTCGAGACGCCGCGGGCCGCGAGCATTGGCCAGCGCGAGCCAGCGCGGCCCGCCAGGCTTCAGTAGACCACCGGCCGGCGGCAACGCCAGGAAGCGGTTCCCGGATGGCACGCAAGCTCTCACCCCGGACGTTGCTGCACCGCGTGCTCAGTTCCGCGCCCGTGCCGGTGTACGTGGTCGACGAGCAGCGGCAGATTGTGTTCTGCAATCCGGCCTGCGGAGCCTGGGCCGGGTTTGACGAACGTCAAATGCTGGGCCAGCGCTGCGAGTATCACTCCGCGGCAGCGCGCCAGCCGATCGAGGAGTGGGCGGCCTTTCTCTGCCCGCCGCCTGAAACGTTTTTGGGGCAAGCGGCGCGCGCCGAGATGCGACTGCCGGGACAGGCGCCGGAGCTGGCCCGGTGGGCCGAGTTCCTGCCGCTGGGACCAGCCGGGACGCAGCCAGTCAGCGTGCTGGCCTGGGTCGGCTGGTTGGAACGGCCATCGGAGGCCGGGCCGCTGGGCGGCTGGCGCGAGGCGGAATCGGACCAGTTGCACGCCCGGCTGCGAGCGCTGCGCGAAGTCGAGTGGAAACGGCACCTGGGACACCAGACCTTGGGGCAGACCCCGGTCATGCTGCGCGTCCGCGAGCAGATGCGGATTGCGGTGCAAGCCGCGGCGAGGGTCCTGCTGGTGGGCTCGGCCGGAACCGGCAAGGAACAAGTCGCCCGCTCGATCCACCACGCGCGGGATTTGGCGGATGGTCCCCTGCTTCCGCTGGATTGCAGCCTGCTGGACGCCGAACAGTTGGATTCCACGATCGCCGCCTTCGCGCGGCATGTGGCGGCGTTCGAAGCGGCGCGGACCGGAACTCTGCTGCTGTTGAACGTCGATCAACTCGCGTCGCAGGCTCAGGCCGCGTTGCTGGAACTGCTCGGTCCGCGCGAGCTGGGGCTGCGCGTGCTGGCGACGTCGTCCGTGCGGCTGGAGGAACTTTGCGCGGCGGGGCGGTTCCTGACCGAACTGGCGTATGCGCTGAGCACCCTGGTGATTGAGCTGCCGCCGCTGGACCAGCGGCGCGAAGACATCCCGCTGCTGGCCCAGTTGTTTGTCGAACGGCACAATGCCGAGGGCGGACGGCAACTGAGCGGTCTGTCGAGCGAGGCGCTGGACGTGCTGTCGGCCGGTGACTGGCCGGGGAACGTGGACGAGCTGGCAGAGGCGGTGGAACGAGCGTGTCGCACGGCGCGTGGACCGTGGGTGGCGGTGGACGACCTGCCCGAAGACGTCCGGCTGGCGCCGCACGCCGCCGCTCGTCAGCCGCGGCCAGTCGAGTCGATCGAACTGGATGGATACCTGGCGCGAGTGGAAACGGAACTGTTTCGCCGCGCGCTGCGTCAAGCCAAGGGGAACAAGACCAAGGCCGCTCAGTTGCTGGGATTGAACCGGGCGCGATTCCACCGTCGCCTGCAGCAACTGGGACTGGATGGTTGAGCGCCGCTCCGTTTGCCCGGCGCTTGCCAGCCTGGGACCACCGCTCTAGGATGGCCGAGCAGGCTCGGCAGCGCCGCGGCACACCGGCTTGTCGACGTCCGCGGAGGTTGGTGGCCCGCGAAGAAAGTGAGACGGTAGGACGATGGCGCTTGGCAGGTTGATCGTGTGCGAGAAAACGGGGCGCTGGGCCTTGGCCTTGCGGCGCCTGCGGGATCCGGACGACCTGCCACTGGTCGAAACGCGCAGCCTGAGAGAATGCTGGGAAGAATTGTCGCGGCATCGCCGCAGCCTGTTGCTGTTGGAACTGACGCCGCGCAACCTGGATCCGTTACTGGCGAAGATGCGCGGCCTGGGCGAGACGTTTCCCCAGGCCCGCGCCGTGGTGGTCTGCGAGCCCGAGGGTTCGGCCTGCCAATGGCTGGTCCGGGAGGCCGGTGCGGTGCATTTCGCGACGACACCCCGGCAGGCCGGCGAGCTGCTGACGTTGGCGCGACGTTATCAGCAGCAGTACGCGGCGGAGGAGACCGAGCCGGATCCGCTGCGAGTGATCTGGAACCGTTTACCTTGGTTCGAAGGGAACCTGTCGACATGAGTGATAAGCCGTTGGACGCCGCGGTCGTGCAGGCCGCCGCCCGGGATTTCAAGGATTCGGAAACGGGGCGAGGAATCGTCGAGATGGGCCAGTTCATGGGAGTCTCGATTGCTGGCCAGCAGGTCACGGTGCGTCTGGGTCTGACCACGCATTCGGCGCCGTTGTGGGCTGAAGTGCGGGAGGAGTTCGAGCAGCACTTGCGAGCCAGGTTGCCGGCCGCGACCCAACTGCGAGTGGAGCGGGAGCTTCATTCGCGGCCCGCGCAGCCGCTCGGCGAAATCGGACTGACGAGCAAGAGCGTGATTGCGGTTGGTTCCGGCAAGGGGGGCGTCGGCAAGAGTACAATCGCCGCGTGCCTGGCGCTGGCGCTGAAGCGAGCCGGTTCGCTGGTCGGCTTGATGGATGCCGACGTCTATGGGCCGAGCATCCCCCATCTGCTCGGTCTGACCGGCGCCGGCCGCCCGGAGATCGTCGACAACAAGATCCAGCCCATTCTGGCCGACGGCATGCCCGTGATGTCGATGGGCTTCCTGGTTCCGCCGGGCGAAGCGGTCGTGTGGCGCGGGCCGATGTTGCACGGCGCAATCACGCAGTTCCTCCGCGATACGCGGTGGGGCAACCTGGACTACCTGGTAATTGACATGCCGCCCGGCACGGGCGACATCGCCCTGACGCTGTCGCAGATGCTGCCGTTAACCGGCGCCGTGGTCGTCTGCACTCCGCAGGACGTGGCACTGCTGGACGCGGTCAAGGCGATTGCCATGTTCCGCAAGGTCAATATTCCCGTGCTGGGCATGGTCGAGAACATGAGCGGGTTTGAATGCCCAGGCTGCCAGAAGCGCTACGACATCTTCGGTCGCGGGGGAGCGCGCGAGAGGGCGGAGGAGCTGGCCGTGCCGTTTCTGGGCGACGTGCCGATCACAATGCAGGTTCGCGAGCATGGCGACGCGGGAACGACCGCCCGGCTGTTTGACGAGTCGGCGACGGCCGTGTACTTCGATCGGATCGCGTATCAACTGGTCCGCAACCTGGCCGATCAGGCTCGCCGGCAACCACCGATGCCGCAGTTGCCCGTGCTGAGTTGAGCGCCGCGGCTCCCTCGCTGACGCGTCGGGCGACATTGGGCGACAACCGGGTTCTCCCTCGCTGACGCGTCGGGCTACAACCGGGCGATAACCAGGTTCTCCCTCGCTGACGCGTCGGGTTACAACCGGGCGATAACCGAGTGTGCCGTCGGTAGGAGCCAAAAAAACAGAGCCGCCGGAACACGTGTCTCCGGCGGCTCTTTCTCGTCGTAGTCCGCAAGGCGCTTCGCGCCCGCCGCGAAGCGGCTTGGGCCGCACTACATGGGGGCGGCCTTCTTGGTTGCCTTCTTCTTGGTTGCCTTCTTCTTGGCGCCCTTCTTCTTGGCACCCTTCTTGGCGGCCTTCTTCGCGCCCTTCTTCTTGGCAGCCTTCTTCTTGGCCACCTTCTTGGCCGCCTTCTTCTTCGTTGCCTTCTTCTTGGCCACTGCACGTCCTCCGTTAAACAAGGGTCTTGGCGAGTTCCTTCTCGAGGCTTCCAGGTTGCCCAAGAGCCGACGAGTCAGCCCCACCAACGAAAACCGTGAACCACTTCCACACGCTGTTCCATCCGGCTGCTTCCAGCTCGCCATGCGGGACATCAACCGGCGAACAAGAAGTGGTTACGCTGACAATAGTCTGTAGTTGTACGAATGATTGGAATTTATGCAACACGTTTTCCACAAAAACTTTTGCACTTTTCGCGCGGCGCCGCGCGTGCGCCGACTCAATACAACGAGATGCGCGTCCCGTCGGCGAAGTAGTGCGCCGGTTGCGTTCGCGTTTGCTCGATGCCGAACATCCGCCGCTGCTCGGGGCGCAGCGTATGCAAGCGCCACCAGACGTGCCACGCGATGCGCGGCGCGCGCGTTGCGGACTGGGCGGGCGCGCCTACGCAATTCGCCAGCACACTCCGCCAGGCATCGGCAAACAACGTGCGCCGGATGTGAATCGGATCCCAGCCGTACCACTCGGCCGCGGGCTCCAGCAACGTGCCGCCACGCTGTTCCACCAGTTCTCGCAAGCCGGCGCCGAGCTCCTCGGCGGCCAGCAGCGCCTGGTCGTATCCCAGTCGCGAACGCGGAAAGAAGATGGACCGCATCAGCAGGAACCGTTCGCGCCGCATCTGCCGGATACTGTCCAGCGGCAACTGCGTGACCACGACTCGCTGGCACGTGGTTTCCAGCCGTAACGTGACCTCGCCGACCCACTGCAGCACGCGGGCCGCGGGCACCCCATACAACAGATCGTTGCCGATGTCGGTCACCACGGCCACGGCCGGTAAACGAGGACGCTGTTCGAGTGCCTGCCAGAGACCGCAGGGCAGAATGCCCGGCAAGGTTCGGCCCAGCACGTTGTTCGACTGGCCGAAGGAGCGGCCATGGCCCAGAGCCGCCACGATATCCAGTGGTTCGTCCCAGAGCTCTCTGGCGGTGGCGACGATCGTCGAGAAGCCGCGGGCCACGTTGCTGGCCCCCAGCAGGATCACGCGCCGCGCGGGCGCCGCGGTTTCCGCTTGCCCCGCCATGCCTACCACGGCCGACCGCCACGCGGCCCGCCACCGAAACCCCCGCCGAATCCGCCACCCTGGAACTGCTGCAGCATCATGTAGCTGGAAAAGGCCAGCGAACCGAACAGCAAGCCGACATACCATTCCCGCAGGGAAATCGCCGCGACCACCATCAGGATCGCCACGATCAGCGAGAGCCACACGCTGCGCAGCACGCCCGTGTAGGCGTCGTACAGAATGCACAGCTCGCGGGAGATCTGCCCTCCGTCCAACGGGAACACCGGCAGCAGATTGACCAGCCCCCAGAGGATGTTGATCCACAGCAACGCACGAACCATGAACTCCACCTGGATGTTCGAGTTCTCGCCCAGATGGACGCTCCAGAACACCGGAAAGTCGCGCCGCGGCACCACCTCGCCGCCCGACAGGTAGACCAGCGCGATCACCAGCAGCGCCAGCATGAATCCGGCGGCGGGCCCAGCCGCCGAGATGGCGATCCGGCTGAGCGAACTGTTGGCCTCGCGGCCGTAGCCCAGCGAGTAGGGGGACGAATCGGGGATCGCCAATCCGCCCAGCATGTACAACACGATCCGCGACCGTTGCCCGTAGTAACGCATCGCCAGGGCATGCCCCAGCTCGTGGACCAGAATCGAAACGAACAGCGACCCGATCCAGATCAGCAGCAACACGCCGCCATTGACTTGCGCGGGCTGGCGCATCAGATCGGCGCCCAGGATCACCGTGACCAGCCAGAACAGCGGATGCACGCGCACGGGAAAGCCGGCCAGCGTGAAATTCAAATCGAACTGCGTGCGGGCGGGTTCACTGAGCAACACAAACAAACTCTCCGCTGGGGACCAACCGACCTGGGCAGCGCGGTGGCGATCCGCGCGAATCGCGCCGCCTGTGAATCTTACCAGATTGCCGGTGGCAGGTCAGGCGCTCAAGCCGCCCGCGCTGCCCGCGAGTCCGCCCGGCCGCAGACTGCGGCCACGTTGAGTGCGGCCAGGATATACTCGGCCGCTCGCCGCGAAGCACCCGGTTGGCCGTACCGCTGCTTGAGTGCCCGCAACTGGGACACCTTGGCCGCATGGGCCGCCGGATCGGATAGCCACCGGCAAACGTGGTCGGCCAGTTGCCGCGACTTGTCCTCGTACGTGGGATACTCCGGAAACGGCAGGTCCGGCGCCCCCTCCGCGTCCGGATCATACGGCACGCGACTCCGGCCAAACGGCTCCTCCACGGCCAGCAGGTTGACCAGCGTCACATACTTGACCGTGATCAGATTCCACACGACGCGATAGAACAGGCGGCTGACATAGTACAGAATCACCGTCGGCTTCTCGTGGTGCAGCAGTTCCAGCGACACCGATCCGGAACAGGCCATGCAGCACCGGGCGGCCTGGATCAACTCCGGCGTGCGGCCCACGTGTACCTCGGCCGGAACTCCGCTGGCGGCCACCAGCCGCCGAGCCGTCTCGGCCTGCCGTTGATTGAAGCTGGCAATCGCCAGCCGAGTCTCCGGCAGTTCGTCCAGTACCAGGCGAGCGGCGCGGAGGAACCAGGGCAACTGCGTTTCGACTTCCTGGTTGCGAGATCCGGGCAAGATCGTCACCAGCGGTTGCGGCGAGTCGGACAGTCGACGGAGGAACTCGGCGTCCAGCACCTGCCGCTGCATCTGATCGAAGTACGGATGACCCACGTAATGCGCCGGGCAGTCGCGCTGTGCGTACCAGGCGGCCTCGAACGGCAGCTTGCAGAGCACATGATCCACCAGCCTCCGCAGCTTGCGCACGCGCCAGCCGGCCCAGGCCCACATCTGCGGCGGACCGTAGTAGATCACGGGAATCCCCTCCGCGCGAGCTTGCCGGGCGATCCACCAGTTGAATCCCGGATAGTCAATCAGCACCACGGCATCCGGCCGCTCGCGACGCATGTACTGGCCGGCCCGCAGCACCAAGCGGCGAAAGGTCCGCAGGTTCGACAACACGCGGCCGATCCACATCACGGCCAGCTCGGTCAGGTCCGCGTGCAGGTCGCAGCCGGCCGCTTGCATCAACGGACCGCCGTAACCCACCGCTTGCAGATCGGGCCGCCGCTCCCGCAGATCCCGAATCAGATTCGCCCCGTGCAAATCGCCGCTGGGCTCCCCCACCGAGAAGAAGATCTTCATCCAGTCCCTCGCCTTCCTTGACGTCTGGACAAAATGGGCAATCGTTGATCGCGCGGCGGGCGCGGGGCGGAGTATCGCAGAATGCCGCCCGCCGTGGTAGGGGACTTTTTTTCCAGGCCCGTCGTAGGATGGGCTTCCAGCCCGTCTCACGCCCGTCTCACGGCATCCGCAAACGCCCACGATCCCACGTTCGCGCACCTTCCCGTAGTAGGATGGGCTTCCAGCCCGTCTCACGCCCGTCTCACGGCATCCGCTCAGACCCACGATCCCACGTTCGCGCAACGTCCCCATACCGCGAAACGCCCTCAGACGTCCCTTCGCGCCACAAGAAAAAAAAACAGGACGCCGACCCATGAGCCGGCGTCCTGGAACAGGTCGCGGTCGTCTCCCGCCTGGCGGCGGAAGAACGGCAACTACTCCTTGTCCTTCTTGGGCGCTTCGAACTTGGCCTTCTTGAAGGCCGCGTCGCTGAACACCAGCTCCAACTGCGCGTCACCCTCGGCCTTGGCGACCTTGCCCTGGCAGTTCTCGCAGCAGAAGGCGACCGTCGCGCCGGCCACCTTGACCGTGGCGTCCGCGTTCAGCTTGCCACCGCTCAGCGGGCAGGCGCCCTGCACCACCTGCTTCGTGGCCACTAGCTGATGGTTCGCTCGCGTGGCAAACTTGGCCGTGTCGGCCTGGAACGCCTTGGGGCAGTTGTTGCAGCAGAAGAATACCTGGCCACCCTTGTAGGCGACTTCGGTCCCAGCCTTGGCCGGGCCTTTCGGGTTGACCACGCACTTGATGTCCTTCAGATCGATCTTGTCGGCGGCGACCAGGGTCGCGGCCAGCACAAACACCGAGACGGCGGCCACCAGCCAGTTGCGCGAGCGGTTCATCACAAGGTCTCCATGGAATACGGAAGCCACAAAGTGCGGCATGATGTCGGGAGGCCCTCGGCACGATGCCCGGTTGCCTCCAACCTGGAAATGCCCAGTATTAACGGTCGCGCGGCCCGCGTCAACCACTCGCGGGGTGGTCACTCGATGCGGTCCGGGGGACGAGTTGGGGGGCGGGGACGAAGCCGGATTCAGGGGGTGGGGGCCAGGCCGGTGCCAGGGCCGGGGGGAGTTGAGCGAATCATGCTGCAGCGTGGACTTCTGATCTGGCTGTGCGGCTTGTCGCTGCTGGCCTTCTACTGGACCGCCTGGTTTCCCGGCTGGTTCGATCCGTTCGTGGCCAGCCGTCCGCTGCTGAGCTGGCTGATCGTGCTGACCATGTTCGCCATCGGCTGGATGCTGCCACGAGACGAGATAGCGCAAGTCGCTCGGCGCTGGCCCAGCGTGCTGGCCGGGACCGCGCTGCAGTACGCCACCATGCCCCTGCTGGCGTACCTGGCCGCCCGCTGGTTCGGTTTCACGGGCCCGCACCTGGTCGGTGTGGTCATGGTGGGCTGCGTGCCCGGCGCGATGGCGTCGAACGTGTTGACCTTGAACGCCCGGGGCAACACCAGTTACTCGGTCAGCCTGACGACCACGGCCACCTTGTTGTCGCCACTGGCGGTTCCGCTGGCATTGGGTCTGTGCCTGGGCCTGAACAAACAGCTCAACGCATCGCTGCTGCTGGCGACCGGTTGGCAACTGGTCTGGATGGTGGTTCTGCCGGTGGGCGGCGGCCACCTGCTGGCGCGACTCTGGCCGGCTTCGCGAGCCTGGTCCGCGCGAGTCGGGTCGATCGTGGCCAACCTGGCCATCCTATGGATCATCGCGGCCGTCGTGGGCCGAGGGCGCCAGGAACTGGAGCAAGCCGACCTGGTGCTGGTGGCGGCCCTGTTGCTGATCAACCTGGGAGGCTATCTGGCGGGTTATCTGGGTGGCTGGGGGCTGCGGCTTCCGGAAAGCATGCGGCGAGCTCTGACGTTGGAGATCGGCATGCAGAATGCGGGCCTGGGAGCGACCTTGGCCAGCCAACTTTTTCCGGACGAACCAGCGACCGCGATCGCGCCGGCCTTGTATACGTTCGGCTGCATGCTGACCGGCACGCTGTTGGCCGCTGTCTGGTCGCGCGGCCGGCCACCAGAGGGTAGCTAGTGCCGCCATTGGCTCCGCGAGTGTGCCGCATAGTCGCCTTTCGCTCCGCGAAAGTAGCGTCATTGTCGCCTTTCGCTCCGCGAAAGTAGCGTCATTGTCGCCTTTCGCTCCGCGAAAGTAGCGGGCAGCGGCATCCAAGCCTCCGGTGCCAGCCTTGGCGTAGCGCTCGCTACTTTCGCGGAGCGAAAGGCGACAATGGCGACTCTGGAAACGTTCAGTCTTCCAGCAGCACGACGGCCGGATCCTGGGTGATCGCTTTCAGAGTGGGCAGATAGCTGGCAGTCGCAGCGACCAGCGGACCTCCCAGCAGGGCCGCCGCCAGGAATGCGTAGGGCGGAACAAAACTGCCGGAGCCCACTTCCAGGATTCGCGTCGCCAGCCAGTAGGCCAGCCAGCAGCCGCTGACACATCCCAGCAGGCCTCCCAGCAGGCCCAGCACCACGGCCTTGCCCAGAAACAGCCTGGCAATGTCCAGGGAGCCCCTGCCGAGCGCTCGCAGCAGTCCGATTTCCGTCCGCCGCTCGCGGACGTTGGACCAGGCCAGCAGTCCGACCCATACCGCGCAGACCAGCACCACCAGCGGCGTGAAGTAGGAGTTGACCGCGCCCAGCATGGCCAGAATCTTGGCGTGCCCGGCCTGTTCGGCTTCGCGCATCCGCTGGTGATCTCGGGCTTCGTCGGCCAGCAGTTGTTGTTGATCGGCCTCGGCCCGCACCAGAATCTCCTGCCGCCGCTGCTGATGATCGGCCATCCGTTGCCGATGGTGTTCCTCCACAAGCTTCCGCTGGTCTTCGCGGGCGATGGCGCTGAGCCGCAGTTCCATGACGCGGGCCTCCGGCAGGACGGCCTCCAACTGCTGGCTGATCTCCTCCACGCGATTGACCGTCTTGCACTTGCACCCCAGGGCCAGGATCTCGCTGATCTTGCCCGGCTTCTCCAGCACTTCCTGCGCGTCCCGCAGGTGCATGATCAGGGCGATATCTTCGTCGCGATTCCCATGCGGCGGCAGGATGCGAGCCACTTGGAACGACTTGCCCAGGATTTCCACCTGCTGGCCCACCTCGCGCCCCACGCCTGCTTCGTGGCCCAGGAAGACCGTGCCGAGCTCGATGTTGAACCCCATGGGCGGTTTCTTCTCGACGTGCGTCTGCACCGTTTCAGGAGCGAAGCCGACCAGCAACCGCGGCTTGCCTTCCCACTGGATCATCTGTTCCAGCCGAGCGACCAGGTGGGCGACCTTGGTCAGTTCGGGCGATTCGGCCAGCCGCTGCACGTACTCTTCGGGCATGTCGAACGCCACGAAGTTGGCCAGCAGCTCACTGGTATCGGTGTTGCGGTGCACGATCCGCAGGTTGAAGCCCAGATCGCGCATGATCCGCTTGGTGCGAGTGTCCAGTTCCTGCAAGTCGCGTTCGGCTTGAGTCTGCATTTCGGCCAACTGGCTGTCCGTTTCCTCCCGCATGGCGGACAACTGCCTGTCGTTTTGCAGTTGGCGGGCTTCCAGTTGCCGCTGGGTTTCCTGCCGCATCGCCAGCAACTGCCGGTCCGACTCCTGGCGATACCCCAGGATCAGCGCCGGGCCGGCGACGAACATCGTGGCGGCCGCCACCACCGCCAGCAGGCTCAAGGCGAAATTCGACTTGCGATGCCAGAGTTCCGCGGTCAGCAGGCGCCAGGTGCTCATAGAATTTGCTCCCCCTTGCCAGGCAGGTTATCGGCGGCGCGGCTGCCGGACTGCGCGGCCGGTTGCACTTTCCCCCTCAGCTTAGCAAATCGCGGCTGGCACCGCAGGCCCTCCCAGCAGTGGCCCGGTCGAACCGCCATGGGCCGCGGGCCCCGCATTCACGGCCGGACATGCGCCGGCCGCGCCCCAGGGTGCCGAGGTTCCCGCAGCGTGAACGTGAGCAGCCAGCCGGCCAGCAGCAGGCCGGTGATGGCCAGAAACACGGGCTCGAAACCGGCCAGGTCAATCAACCATCCGACCAGTGGCGACAGCGGAATCGGCGCGGCCATGCAGACGCTTAACGTACTCAAGTATCGTGGTTGGTCGGCTGGCGGCGCGACCTCCAGCGTGTAGTTGTTCAGCACGCGAACCGTGACCGGCGTCAGACCGATCAGCAGGAACACGCAGGAGTAGCTTTCCGGCGCGGCGGTTCCGAAGTGGGCGATCAGCAGGGCGGCCGGCGGCGCCAGACAAAGAGCCAGCAGCAGCACCTGCAGCACGAGACGATTGCCCCGGGCATCGGCCAGCGGTCCCGCAATCAGGCTGAACAAGCCGGTACCCACGTTCTGCAGGATGATCCACCAGATGAGGTGCGTGGCGTCGAGTCCCACGCGCGGCCCCAACCCCAGGGCCTGGTACTGTGGAAACAGCATCATGGTGGAGCTGAACGCGGCGGCGACCACGGCCAGCCGGAGGAAGTTGGGGTCGTTGCGCAGGGTTCGTCCGGCGGCGGCGAACATCTGGCGAACGCGCAGCGGCGCCTGCTGGTGCGAGTCGCTCGATTCCACCAGCAGCAGCGAACTGGCCGCCGTCAAGCTGAAACAGATGCCCGTGAACAGAAAGATCCAGACGAAGTCGGCCCCGTCCGCGCGCAGCCAACGCGGCAGCAGGCAGAGCACCAGCCCGATCGCCACCGCCGCGCCCACGAGGTTGGCCACCAGCATCAGCCGGCCGCGATGCGTGGCCTCGATCAGCTTGCCTTGCAGCGTGTTGAGCACCAGTTGATTGATGCCCGTGCAGACGAAGAACACCGCGTAGATCGCCAGGAAGGCTCCGGCCATCCACCAGTGAGTTCCCGGAGCGACCGCCCAGATTGCCGCCAGCGCCAGAAAGCTGGCCGCCATCAGGGAACTGGAACCCAGCAGCAACCATTTCTTTTGCGGCCAGACGGTCACGCGCCGAGCGGCCAGCAGGGGCGGGACGCTTTGCCCCAAGCGGTTGATCAGCGGCAGCATTCCCCGCAGCCACGCGGCTCCGCCCAATGAGTCCAGGACGAACGGCATGACGACGCTTTCGGTCTTGAAAATCCAACCGGCCCGCATCGCCACCTGGTAGGCGGCCAGCACGAGGAAATTCCGCGTCTCGGACCGCTCGGCCGCCGCCGGGATCTCCGCGGGCAGGGCCGGCGGCGCATCGCCCACCGCGGCCCGCGCGTCGTCCAATATCGTTTCGGACGGTTCCTTTATTCTGAGTTGCATGGTGCGTTTCGGTTTCTGCGCGCCACCGGCCAGGCCCCAACGGCCGTAGCGGCGGTTCGGCACTCAGACCGCGGAACTCGACGCCAGCAACAACTCCAGGTAGCCGCGGGATTCGGGCTGGTTCAGTCCGAGTTCAGCGGCCAGCGTCTCGATTTGCCGTTGTGCCCGGGCCACTTCGTCTGCTCCGGCGGTCTGTTCCAGTTCCACATAATTGCCCAGGCCATCGACTTCGTCCAGAGCGATTTCCACGGCGGCACCCTGCCAGGTCCAGGCGGCCGAGCGGCGCCACTTGCGCACCTCGCGCACGGCGGAGAATCCCAGCGCCTGCAGCAACTCCGCGAAACCCAGCAAGGCCTCGTTTCCGTCGGCTAGCGGCAATTCCATCTCGCGCCGCGTCTTGACCGCGTTCTCGTGCCGCGGACCCTTGTAGGTGATCCGGTTGACGGTCCCCACGGTCCGCAGCCGCAGGGCCTCGTCGGTCGCCGCGAAGTCGCGTCCGGGATGATTGAAGTAGCGGTCGATCTGCTCGACCGCTGGCCCCAGCTTGACGCCCAGCGCCGCCAGCTTCGCGGTCAGTTCAACCACGTTCGGCACGCGAAACTTCTGCTCGACTTCATATACCATCGGAGGTTTCTCCCGGCGTCTCGCGTTGCCGTTGCCATTCACAGGGTGGCGATCGAACCGACTCAACTCAGAAGCAACTCAGAATCAACTCAGAAGTTGGCGCAAGTGCCGGGCGACGGACGCCGGATCCGGCGCACGCTGCACGCAGCCGCTGACCGCCACGCGCGGCAGCCCCGCTGCCAGCACCTGCGGCACGTTGTCCGGCTCCACGCCTCCGATGGCGAACGCCGGCAAACGGATTTCCAGGTGGACCGACCGCAGGAATTCGAGTCCCGGAAACTGGTCGAATCGCTTCGTCCGGGACGGAAACGTGGGCCCGCAGCCAAGATAGTCCGCTCCGTCGACGACCGCTTGCCGCGCCTGCTGCATTGTATGCGTGGAAACTCCCAGCAACAGGTCGGTTCCAACCAGCCGCCGTACGTCGCGGACGGGCAGGTCCTCCTGGCCCAGGTGCACGCCATCGGCGGCCGCCAGCAGTGCCAGGTCCGGACGATCGTTTAGTACCAGCAGCACTCCGGCCGCTTGGGTCAGTGAGCGGGCGGCACGGGCTCGCTCCAGCAATTGCCGGTCGTCCAGCCGCTTGTCGCGCAACTGAATCATGTCCACGCTGGGCAGGATGGCCGCCAGCAACCGCTCGAACGATTCCTGGTCGCTGCCGCCGTCCAGCAGCACGTACAGCCGCGTGGCCTGCAAGCGGGTCAGGCCGCGATCGGTGGCGTGCAGCATCTGGGCCAGCGTGTAGACCCGGTAGCGGAGAGACTCCAGTTGGGCCGCCCGCTCCGCCTGCAGCAGCTTGGCGTATTCCTCCAGGCAGCGCAGCGACTGTTCGACTCGATTCAGGTTCGCCTGGGCCACGTCGCGGAGCGTCGACCTCTGATACTCCTGTGCCGTGGTGAGTCTCGTTCCCACATCACCCATGGTGTCGCGGGCCAGGAGCAATTCGGCACTCCAAGGCGCCAGGACCGTTTGCAGGTCGTGACGCAACTGCTTGCACCAGCCGGTCAAATGGGCATCGTCGAGCACGAACCGGGCATACTCCTCGGCCACCCGCAACCCCTCGCTGGCCCGATTCGCGTTGGCGTCAATGATTCGCCACACCGCTTGGCGCCCGGCGGCCACGAGCGGCTCGCCGGGCGAGGGCGCTGGGCCGGACAAGCGGTCTGCCGCGGGGGACTGTGCCTCCGGGGACGGGGCTGCTTGGGGAGCCCCGGACCGCGCGGACAATTCGTCTGCCGGGGATTCGCCGTGAAAATCTTTAGGGGGTTGAGCGAACGGGTCGGAACGGGACACGGGAACCTCACGCGACAGAAAGCGGGTCCAGCCGAGGCGGCGGGACTCGCCTCCATTTGACGGCCGTCTGCATCAGTGCCTGGGGCCTGAGGCCCCTAAAACCGGTTTCCCTGGTTGTCGTCAGTTGTAGTCAATTGGCGGCTCCCCGGCGATTGGCCCGTTGGCGGACAGGCCGGTGGACAGGCCGCGCAGCGGGGTAGGGGGGGAAGGGGGGAAGGGGCGGCTGGTTACTTGCCTTGCCGCTTCTGCCGGGGAGGGCTAGAATCCGGTCGAAGGGGTTGGCGGAGGACGGGCTGGGATCGGAAGGGAAGCCGGAGTCCGGGTGGCATGCGAGCCAGCGCGTGGATACTCTGTGTTTGGCCGGGCTTGGCCGCGCTTTGGCTGCGCGGGCGGTGGTCGGGTCTGGGGACCGCGATCGCCTTCGGCATGTTGCTCAACGCCAGCCTGCTGGCCCAGTTCGCCTCGAGGCAACCGTGGCACCCATCGGTGCTGGGATCGTTGTGGCTGGCCGTGGCGGGAGTCTGGTGCGGGGGCCTGTGGTGGGCGATTCGACTACTGCGTCAGGGCGCGGCGGAACCGGCGCGGGCGCTGGAACAGGACTTGTTTATTCAGGCTCAGGGCGAATACTTAAGAGGCCACTGGTTCGAGGCGGAAGCGTTGCTGGAGCGTCTGTTACGGTCGTTTCCCGATGACGTCGACGGGCGCTTGATGCTGGCCAGTATATATCGCCATACTCGGCGATGGGACGAAGCTTCGCGGCAGTTGGACCGGCTGCAACGACTGGAGCGGTCGTCGAAGTGGCAGTTGGAAATCATGCAGGAGCGGAAACTACTCGCCCGGTTGGGAACTTCCGCGGAGGCCAGCGCGGCGGCGTAACTTGCTCAGGCCGTACGGCATCCAAGACGCTATGAGCGGCTTGGGGCCGGCACGCTGGAATGGACTTGGGGGGCGGGAGTGTACGCACTGGCCAGGAAGCTGCCGGCGCGGGTTGACGGGAACGGAGGTTGAGGGAACGGGGCTGCTGAGAACCGGGACGGCGGAAACGATACCGGCGGGGTGTGGCAGGGCGTGGCGCGCGTAGCGCCGGCCCAGGCACTCGGCCGCGAAACGAGGGGAAGATTCCATGTACGAACGATTTACGGATCGCGCTCGGAAGGTCATGCAGCTTGCGAATCAGGAAGCGCAGCGGTTCAACCACGAATACATCGGCACCGAACACATCCTGCTGGGCCTGGTCAAGGAAGGCAGCGGCGTGGCCGCCAATGTGCTGAAGAACCTGGACGTGGACCTGCGCAAGATCCGCCTGGAGGTGGAGAAGCTGGTGCAGAGCGGTCCGGAAATGGTGACCATGGGCAAGTTGCCCCAGACGCCGCGGGCCAAGAAGGTCATCGAGTACTCGATGGAGGAAGCCCGCAACCTGAACCACAACTATGTCGGCACGGAACATATCCTGCTGGGGTTGCTCCGCGAGCAGGAGGGGGTGGCCGCGCAGGTGCTGATGAACCTCGGCCTGAAGCTGGACGATGTGCGCGAGGAGGTGCTGAACCTGCTGGGGCACGGCCTGGAGGGGAGCGAGGGAGAACGCGGCGGGCGCGAGGCGGCGAGCGGCGAGGGCGGATCCGCCAAGGCCGGCAAGTCCAAGACGCCGGCCCTGGACAGCTTCGGCCGCGACCTGACTGAATTGGCTCGCCAGAACAAGCTGGATCCGGTGATTGGGCGCGAGCGGGAAATCGAACGTTCGATCCAGGTGCTCTGCCGACGCACCAAGAACAACCCCGTGCTGCTGGGCGAGGCCGGTGTCGGCAAGACGGCGATCGTCGAGGGGTTCGCCCAGCGGGTGATCAGCGGCAACGTGCCGGAACTGCTGGCCGACAAGCGGATTGTGGTGCTGGACCTGGCGATGATGGTGGCCGGCACCAAGTACCGCGGACAGTTCGAGGAACGGATCAAGGCGGTGATGAACGAGGTCCGCCGGGCTCGCAACACGATCCTGTTCATCGACGAGCTGCACACGCTGGTCGGCGCGGGTGGTGCGGAAGGGGCGATCGACGCCGCCAACGTGCTCAAGCCGGCCCTGGCCCGCGGCGAGATCCAGTGCATCGGCGCCACGACGCTGGACGAGTACCGCAAGTACATCGAGAAAGACAGCGCGCTGGCTCGCCGGTTCCAGGAGATCATCGTCGAACCCACCAACAAGGACGAGACGGTCGAGATTCTCAAGGGGCTCCGCGAACGGTACGAGGAGCATCACCGGGTGCAGATCACCGACGACGCGATCAAGGCCGCCGTGGAGATGTCCGAACGGTACATCACGGCTCGTTGCCTGCCCGATAAGGCGATCGACGTGATCGACGAGGCGGGCGCTCGCGTTCGCTTGCGGGCGATGACCCGGCCGCCGGATCTGAAGGAGATCGACGAGGAGGTCGAGCGGCTGAACAAGGAGAAAGAGGAGGCGGTCGCCAACCAGGACTTCGAGAAGGCGGCCGCCCTGCGCGACCAGGCCGACAAACTGCGGAAGAAGAAGGATTCGATCACCCGCGAGTGGCGGGAGAAGTCCCGCGAATCGGACGGCGTGGTCGATGAGGAAGTGATCGCCGAAGTCGTGTCGAAGATGACCGGCATCCCGCTGACCCGCCTGTCGACCGAGGACAGCCTGCGGCTGATGAAGATGGAGGATGAACTGCATCGGCGGGTCGTCAGCCAGGACGCGGCGGTGAAGGCCGTGGCCAAGGCGGTCCGCCGCAGCCGCAGCGGACTGAAGGACCCCAAGCGGCCGACCGGCTGCTTCGTGTTCGCCGGACCCACGGGCGTCGGCAAGACGCTGCTGGCCAAGGCGGTGGCCGAATTCATGTTCGGCGACAGCGACGCGCTGATCCATATCGACATGTCGGAGTACATGGAGAAGCACAACGTCAGCCGGCTGATCGGCGCGCCTCCGGGATACGTCGGCTATGAGGAAGGCGGCCAGTTGACCGAGAAGATCCGCCGTCGGCCGTATGCCGTCGTGCTGCTGGACGAAATTGAAAAGGCCCATCCCGACGTGTTCAACATGCTGTTGCAGGTCATGGAGGAAGGGCGGTTGACGGACAGCTTCGGCCGCAACGTCGATTTCCGCAACGTGATCCTGATCATGACCACCAACGCCGGCGCCGAGGCGATCAAGAACGAGTCGGCGTTTGGCTTCCAGAAGCCGGATGACGATGCGTCGTACGACAGCATGAAGGACCGCGTGACGGAGCAGATCGAGCGGGTATTCCGGCCGGAGTTCCTCAACCGGCTGGACGACATCATCGTCTTCCGCCACCTGAACAACGACGACTTGAAGCACGTCATCGACATGGAGCTGGCCAAGGTGCGTCACCGGTTGGAGGAGCGTGGTTTCGCGCTGGAACTGACCGACGCGGCCAAGGAGTTCCTGATCAAGAAGGGGGCCAACCTGGACTACGGCGCCCGGCCGTTGCGGCGCGCGATCGAGAATTTCGTCGAGGATCCGCTGTCGGAGGAACTGCTGCGGGGCGAATTCCAGGGCAAGGACAAGATCGTGGTGGACGCCTTCAAGGACAGCGACGGCAAGACCGTGCGGCTGCAATTCGCCGGCCAGATCGTCGAGAAACCGGAACCGGTCGCCGCCGCCGCCGGCGGCAAGTCCGGAGCATAGACCGGCGGCGGCCGCGGTCCGTCATCACAAGCCGTGCCAACTCAGGGCCCGCGCGACCACGCGCGGGCCCTGGTTATTTATCATTCCATGCGATGCAAACCTATGCAATCTCGGTGAAGCGCTCGCAGCGGGATGCGATGACCATTGAAGCCGATGACCTGGCGATCCGGCAGGTTGTGGCGTTGCTCTCGCCGGCCTGCCATATTGAAGGCCAGATTCGGCACCGGCCGCAGGCAGTATACTGATTCGTATCGTAACCGGACCCAGGCGGACCGGGTGGCCCCAAACCGGCCGCCCCAAACTGGCCGCTGGGAACGCCACGGCGCTGACCCGACACCGAGCTGCAAAGGAGCACCTTCATGCCACGCGGATTGAATCGACGTACGTTCCTCACGCAGCTCACCACGGCGGCCGCCTGCATTCCGTTGGCCGGGGCCTCGGCGGGCTGGAGCCGTGCGGCGGCGCCCAGCGACCGGCTGCACCTGGCGTGCGTGGGCGTGGGCGGCAAGGGCTGGTCCGATATGCTCGAAACGTCCGTCGGCCAGCACGTGGTGGCCCTCTGCGACGTCGATCAGCAGCGGCTGGCGAAGGCGGCCGAACGGTTTCCCCAGGCCAAGACCTACACCGATTGGCGCAAGCTGCTGGAACAGAAAGACATCGACGCGCTGACGGTCTCCACGCCCGATCACACGCACGCGCCGGTGTCGCTGGCCGCGATCAGCCTGGGCAAGCATGTCTACACGCAGAAGCCGCTCACGCACTCGGTGTTCGAAGCCCGCCAGCTCACGCGGGCCGCGGCCGAGCAGAAGGTGGTCACGCAAATGGGCATCCAACATCACTCGTCCGCCCGGCTCAAGACGGCGGTCGAAGTGATCCGGCAAGGCACGATCGGACCGGTGAGCGAAGTGCATGTCTGGACCGATCGGCCGGGCAGCTACTGGAAGCAAGGCCTGGAGCGTCCGGCCACGACCGATTCGGTTCCCGCGCACCTGGACTGGGACTTGTGGCTGGGAGTCGCTCCACAGCGGCCGTACGTCAACGGTCTCTACCACCCGTTCCACTGGCGCGGCTGGTGGGATTTCGGCACCGGCGCGCTCGGCGACATGGGTTGCCACCTGCTGGACCCCGTCGTGCACGCGCTGCAGTTGGGACCTCCCAGTACGATCGCCGCCGAAGGGCCTCCGCCGCATGCCGAAAGCGGTCCGCTGTGGTGCATCGTGTCGTACGAGTTTCCCGGCACGCGGCACACGACCGACCGCGTCAAGGTGGTCTGGTACGAAGCGGGCAAGCAGCCCGACCGCGAGATGTTTCAAGCGCCCGATGACTGGCCCGGCTCGCTGAACGGCGTGCTGTTCGTCGGGGCCAAGGGGAACCTGTTCGTCGGCTTCCCGGAACCGGCACAACTGTTTCCTGCGGCCCGCTTCGCCGATTATGAAATGCCGCGGGCCACCGAGGACAACCATTACACGCAGTGGACCGCCGCCATCCTGGGCCAGGGAACCACCTCCTGCCCGTTTGAATACTCGGGACCGCTGACCGAAACCGTGCTGCTGGGCAACGTGGCCTATCGCACCGGCAAGACGATCCACTGGGACAGCCAGGCGCTGGCCGCCAAGGGAGTGCCGGAGGCCGGCGAGTTTGTGCGTCGAGCGTACCGGCCGGGCTGGGAACAGTCGGGGAAGTCGTCCTGAGGAGGCAAGCGGAGCATTCACGGCGGGGGAGTTGAATCCGATGCGCTGCATGGTCTTGCGGGAATTGAAGAATCCGCTGGTGGCCGAACAGCGGGAGCCGTTGCAACCGGCCGAGGGCCAGGCGGTAGTCCGTTTGCACGCGGCGGCCCTCAATCGCCGCGATTACTGGATCACCCAGGGCATGTATCCCGGCATTCGCCTGCCCGTGGTGCTCGGTTCCGATGGCGCCGGGACCGTGGTCCGCATCGGCGACGGCGTGCCGCACCACTGGTCGCGGCAGCCGGTGGTAATCAATCCGGGCTGGAACTGGGGCGACGACCCGCGCGCGCAGTCGGGTGAGTTTCGCATCCTGGGCATGCCGGCCGACGGGACATATGCCGAGGAGGTCGTGGTGCCGGCCGAGTACCTGCACGCGCGCCCCGACCACCTCACGTGGACCGAAGCGGCCGCCTTGCCGCTGGGAGGTCTGACTGCCTACCGCGCCCTGTTCACTCAAGGCCAGTTGCGATCTGGACAGTCCGTGCTGATTACGGGGATCGGTGGCGGAGTGGCGACCTGCGCGATGCAACTGGCCAGGCATGCGGCCGGCCGAGTGCTGGTCACGTCGTCGTCGGACGAAAAACTGCAACGAGCGGGCGAACTCGGAGCGGACGCCGGCTACAACTATCGCCAGGCCGGATGGGCTCGGCAACTGATCGCCGACCACGGCCGAGTGGACTTGATCATCGACAGCGCCGGCGGCGAAGGGTACGCCGACCTGCTGGAACTGGCCGCCCCAGGGGGCCGGATCGTCAGCTACGGCTCGACCGCCGGGAAGCCGGGCAACCTGGATCTGTTCAAGGTGTTCTGGAAGCAGCTTCATGTGACCGGTTCGACGATGGGTACGCCGGACGATTTTCGGTCGATGCTGGAACTGGTTCAGCGGCAGACGATTCGCCCGGTGGTCGATCAGGTGGTGCCGTTGGAAAAGGCAAACGAGGCGCTGGAGAAGATGCGTGATTCACGCCAATTCGGCAAAATCGTATTGGCAATCGATTCCAGCTCCCAGTAGCCCGTGCCGTGCAGGGAGAGAGTCGCTGCCTCCAACTCTGCTTTCCTAGTTTGCCTGCGCGTGCAGGTCTTGCCAATCGTCAAGGTTATCTCAAGCGGCAAGGCTGGTCTGGACGACAAGCAAGTGAGCGTGACACGGCAGCGGGACCGCGCGCGGACCGGGAGAGGGACGGGACATGGCCTCGGCAGCGGACAACCTGGACGAACCGGCGGGCGAGGACCGTTCGCAACCTGCGCTGGCCAATTGGGTGGCGGACTGGGGCGAGGTGGTGATGGACGGCGTGGTGAACGTCGGGGACATGACGCTGTTCGCCTGGCGGACTTTTCAGTGGATGCTGACTCGGTTGCCGCGGAAGGAAACGCTGCTGCCGAATTTCTATCAGGTGGGAGTATTAAGCCTGCCAGTCGTGGCGTTGACGGGCACGTTCATCGGCATGGTGCTGGCGGTGCAGAGCTACTCCCAGTTCAGCCAACTGGGGCTGGAGACGCAGTTGGGGGCGGTGATCAACGTGACGCTGGTCCGCGAGCTGGGACCGGTGCTGGCGGCCACGATGCTGGCTGGACGGGTGGGCAGTGCCATGGCGGCCGAGCTGGGCACGATGCGGGTGACCGAGCAGATTGACGCCCTGGCCAGCATGGGCGCCAATCCGATCCACTACCTGGTGGTGCCGCGGTTTCTGGCCTGCTTGTTCCTGATCCCGACGCTGACCGTGATGGCCGACTTCATGGGTGTGGTGGGAGGATATTTCTACAGCGTCGGCATCCTGGGGATCGACAAGCACCACTACTGGTACAATTCGGAGATGTACGTGGACGGGTACGATCTGTTCAGCGGCATCTTCAAGAGCCTGTTTTTCGGGGCCGCGATCGCGGTGGTCAGTTGCTACCGGGGTTTCAATTGCACGCCGGGGGCCGAAGGCGTGGGCCGTGCGGCGACCGCGGCGTTTGTGTACTCGTTCGTGCTGATTCTGGTGATCGATTTGTCGTTGGACATCTTGATCGACGCCTTTCGCAACGCGGTCTGGCAGCGGCGGGCGTCCTTGTTTTAACCAGTTCCCAGCCACCGGCATTCGCTTCGCGAGTTGCACGAATGGACCGACCGCAAACGAACAACGCGACCGATCCGCCGCTGGTTTCGGTGCGGCAGTTGCACGTGACGTTCGGCCGGCAGGAAGTGCTGCGGAACGTCACGCTGGAAGTGCCCCGCGGCCAGACACTGGCCGTGATTGGCGAAAGTGGTTGCGGCAAGACGGTGCTGATGAAGTCCCTGATCGGACTGGTTCAGCCGAGCCGGGGTCAGGTGCGGTTCGACCAGCAGGATCTGGCGACGTTGAGCGAGCAGGAGTTGACCCGCACGCGAGTGCGCATGGGGTACGTGTTTCAGAACGCGGCCTTGTTCGACAGCATGACCGTGGGGCAGAACGTGGCCTTCCCGTTGCGGCAGCACTCGCGGCTCGGCCCGGCCGAGATCGAGCGTCTGGTGATGCGGCGGCTGGCCGAGGTGGGTCTGCCCGACGCGGTGGTCGCCAAGCGGCCGGCGGAGCTGTCGGGCGGGATGCGCAAACGGGTGGGGTTGGCCCGGGCCCTGATCATGGAGCCGGAGCTGGTGCTGTACGACGAGCCGACGACGGGACTCGATCCAATCGTGGCGGACGTGATTAACGAGTTGATTCTGCGCACTCGGCGGACCTATCCGGTGACCAGCATCGTGGTGACTCACGACATGCGGACAGCCCGCAAGGTGGCGGATCGGGTGGTGATGATCTATCCGGCCAGCCGCCTGGAGCCGGGCGAGTCGCAGATAATTTTCGACGGGCCGCCCAGCGAGCTGGACCGGACGGACGACCGCCGCGTCCTGCAATTCGTGCGGGGCGAGGCTGGCGAGCGGTTGATGGAGATGCGCCTGGCGGCGGAAGCCTTGGAATAGGTTGGGCATGGACGAACGAGTGATTCAGTTCCGAGTGGGGGTCGTGGTCGTGGCCGCGGCCAGCATCACCTTGATTCTGGTGATGCTGTTCGGGGCCCTGCCCACGCTGCGTCCCCGCTACACGCTGCACATCCGTTTTCCCGAAGCTCCGGGCGTGACCATCGACAGCCCGGTGCGCAAGAGCGGCGTGCAGATCGGCCGCGTCTCGAACGTCAAGCTGCTCGAGCAGGGCGGCGTGGTGATCAGCATGAGGGTGGACAAGCGGTTCCCGCTCCGCCGCAACGAAGTCTGCCGCATCGGCAGCGACTCCCTGGTGACGGGCGACGCCGTGCTGGAATGGGTCAACGCCGAGGACCGGGAACTGTCCACGGAGCTGCTGACCGACGGCGAGTTTCTGGCCAATGGCGAGGTGTCGACCGATCCCTTCCAGGTGCTGGTCCGGGTGGAACAGCAGATGCTGACCACGTTTGACTCGATTCAATCGGCGGCCGGATCGATCGAAGTCGCCGGCGGCGAGGTGGCGTTGATGGTCCGCAATCTGAATACGGCCGTCGGGAACAACGAGGAGCAGATGCGGCGGATCCTGCAGAAGGCCGAGCTGTCGCTGGACAGTCTGCAGGCCAGCATGGACGGCGTCCGGGAGGTATTCGACGACCCGCAGATCAAGGACGGTCTGCGGCGCTCGATGGAAGACTTGCCCCGGATGTTCGAAAGCGCGCAGCGGACCCTGGACAAGACGCAGACCACGCTGGACAGTTTCCAGCGGGTGGCCGACAGCGCGCACACGAACCTGCGGAACCTGGAGGGTTTCACGCAGCCGCTGGCCGAGCAGGGGCCGCAGTTGCTGGCGGACGTCAGCGACACGCTGAACAACGTCGATGCCCTGCTGATCCAGTTGACGCAGTTCAGCCGCGCGCTGAACGACGAGGACAGCACGGTCGGCAAGCTGGTGCACGATCGCGAACTGTATGACCGGTTGAACCGGGCGGTGGCCAACGTGGAGGAGGTCAGCCGGCAGTTGCGGCCGATCGCCGCGGACGTGCGGATCTTCACCGACAAGGTGGCCCGCGATCCCAGCAGCCTGATCAAAGGGGCCCTCGACCGCCGTTCGCCCGGCATGGGCCTCAAGTCGGGCGCTTCCCACGCGCACTGAGCGACTCACGCGCACTGAGCGGCCCGCGGCCAACTGGCGAACCACTCGCACGGCTGGCCTTCCCGCCTCTATCCGCTCCGGGGCGTGAAGGCGAACTGCCGGCTCTGGCGGAAGAATTCCAGCGGGTTGTCGTAGACCACGCGCCGGATGAGACTCTCGGAATGGCCGCGGCGGCGCAATTCCAGAATCAAGTCGGGGACCGCCGTGGGCTTGCTGGGGCCCCAGTCACCCGCGGAGTTGGCCATCAGGCGTTCGGGACCGTACATCTCGATGATGTCGGCCGCCCGCTGGGGCGTGCACTTGGTGACCGGGTACAGCGTCATGCCGGCCCAGAAGCCGGCCTCCAGCACGGGCCGCACCGTGTGCTCCTCCACGTGGTCCACCAGCACCCTGTGCCGCTCGATTCGGCTGTCGCCGCAGAGCATGTCGAGGATCATCCGCGTGCCCTGGTACTTGTCTTCCAGGTGCGGCGTGTGGATCAGGATCTGTTGCGAATGTTTGACGGCCAGGTCCAGATGTTCGAGGAAGATGATCGACTCGTTGCGAGTGTTCTTGTTGAGCCCGATCTCGCCGATGCCCAGGACGTTGGGCGCGGCGAGGAATTCGGGGATCATGGCAATCACTTCCCGCGACAGGCTGACGTTCTCGGCTTCCTTGGCGTTGATGCACAGCCAGGTGAAATGCTGGATGCCGAACTGCGCGGCGCGCTTCGGTTCGAACTCGGTCAACTGGCGGAAGTAGTCCCGGAAACTCTCGGCGCTGCCACGATCGAAGCCGGCCCAGAACGCTGGCTCGCTGAGCGCCACGCAGCCCATTTTGGCCAGCGTTTCGTAGTCGTCGGTGGTCCGCGACACCATGTGGATATGCGGGTCGATGTAGTCCATGCGGCGGCGGTCCTTGATCGGGCGCTGGCGGGAAGGCCTGTGCCAGTCCGCCGACTCGAAGCACCCTGGCGGCGACGGCACATGGGCCAGTCTAGCCGCCGGGTTCGGCGGGAGGCAATCCGAAGGCCTGGCGCCAACCGGCGTCATAATCTCGAGAGAACAACAACTGGATTCGCTCGGCCCGCGACGCGTCATCCCGCAGCAGCAGTTCCAGCCCGGCGCGGACTTTGCGCAGGCGAGGGTCATCGACCACCGAGCCGTCGCCGCGGTCGAGCCGGTCCAGCGAGGCGGCCAGTTCCAGGACCTTGGCTCGCAGCTCGAGATACTCGCGGTCCAGCACTTGCGCGGCGGTCATCGGCAGGGACATGCCTTGTTCCCTCGGGCCCAAGCGTCGCTGGGCCCCAGCGTGACTGGGGCCAGCGTGTGATTCCTGTTAGGGGAAAGCGCCGTTCGCTCCGCGGGCCGGCGGTTGTCGCGAGCGGAAGACTTCGGAAGTGGCGCCGGTGGATTGGCGATTCACACCGCCGGCGGGCGTCGCCTTGAAATCGTCAGAGCGGGCGCCGCTGCCCAACTGCACCGTGCGGACCTCGCCCTTCCAGCCGATGTAGGTCAGGAACTCGTCCAGGTTGATCGTCTCGACGCTCATGTTCTTCGCGTCGCGGTCCATTTGCGAGTAGCCCTGAATGGCGGCCGGTCCCGATGTCTCGCTGGGCCGTTCGCCGCGAATCAGGTACCGCGTGTTGTTGGTCAGCGCGCCCGTCCGCTGGCCATCGTCATGCACTTCGGAGTCGATCACGCCGCCGGACATGGTGATCAGGTTTCGCAGCAAATCGCGGTCGCTTTCGCCGTCGCCGTCGATATCCATGAAACCGGCCAGCGCGAAGTGTACCCGGCGCCCCGGCCGCCAGGCTGGCGAATGAATCACGTCGCCCGGCAAGATCGGATTCTTTAGATCGTCCTCCAGAATGTTGGCCTCGGCCAAGTGCTGGTCCAGGACGCGGATCACCTCGATCGCCCCTTTCCGCTCGGGCTTCATCACGCCGGCCTCGTCCCGGTCGTAGACGGCGAACGTAGTCTGAGGCCGCAGGCCGTCGGCCATTCCCACGTTGATCCAGACGACTCGCGATCCCTGGTTCACCCAGGTCACTCGGCCGTCGGGGGTTTCAAAGTTCGTGGTCCGCAACTGCTCCAGCCGCTCGCGAGCCCCCGACAACAGGTTGGTCAGCGTGCCGACTTCCTTGGCCAGCGTCGACTTCTCGTTGGTCAGCTTGGTCTGCTCGGTCTTGTAACGATCGACCACCTGCTCGTTGTCGGCCACCATCTTGTCAAAGTCGGCCTTCATCGTCTGCTTGTAATTGACGAACTCCTGCCGCTCGGTGATGTACTTATCCGAATCGGTCTTGGCCGCCGTCTCGGCCGCATCCGCCCGCTTGATCTCGCGGTCCTCGACGTTCTGTTTGTCCACAATCAAGGTCTGTTCGCGAACATTCGCCTCGACCAGGTTGGCGTTCCGTTCGCGGATCGCCGTTTCCATGTTGCGGGGCAAGTTGCGATAGTTGCGGTCCTCGTCCGGCAGGCCTTCGCCGTACATCTGCATGTCTTCCTTGAACGCCGCGATGATCTCCTGCATCTGCTGGTCCATGCCCGGCATGTTGTCCAGATCGGCTTCGCCCCAGCCAACCATCGCCTTCAGCGCCTGGACCTGAAAGATCGCCTGGGTGCTCGTCTGCTTGGCCTGGTTTTCGGCCTGGCGAGCGGCAACGGCCTCCTTGATCTTTTCTTCCGACTTGCGGAAGTACAGATAGGAGGTCACGGCCAACGCGACCGTGATCAACACGAACACGATCAGGGCAATTTGCAGGCCCTGGCTTTCGCGTGTTGCCATTTGAATATTCTCCGAGCGGCGGCGGCAGGAAACCAATCAACGGCAGGCGACTGTGCCGACAAAACCTAAAGTGAGTCTAAATCGGGCGCCGCGGCATGTCAACGAAAGCCGCTCGACCCGACCGACGAAAACCCCGACGGGGATGCCATTTCCGTCACGCGCCGCGCCACCGGTCCAGGCAGCGGGGAGTCCAGTATCCCGACTGCCAGCCCAGGATCGCCAGCAACGGGCCGCAGACCAGCCCCAGTTGGGCTCCCCCCGCCATCTGGCCCACGGCCAGCCCCAGCACGAATCCCACCAGCGGACCCAGCAACAGGCCGCAGACCAGCGACGTGGCCACGCCCCACAACGGTGCCGCCGGCGGGCTTTCCGGGTTGGCCCCCGTGGCCGCTCCCTGCCAGGCCAGCACCAGCGACAGCACGCCTCCCACACCACCTCCCACCACCAGGCCGGCAAACACCATCCAGGCAAACGCGGCCGCACCGTCCAAAGTTACTGGCCGCGGCCAGCTTGCCGCCGACCAAAGAATCCCGACCAGCCCCCCCAGGGCCGTGGTGGCCAGGACGCCACCCAAGATGCCCTGGGAAGAAACGTTCGTCGTTTGTGCAGTTGTCTCGGACATGATTTTCAGTACTCCCGATACCCGCGGACCCGCCTGTTCGCCCACGAATAATTCCGGCGGCCGGCGATCTTTCCGGCAGCGACCGTTTTCCTGCAGCGACCATTTTCCATTCTCCACGCCCGCTCGACAAGCGCCGCGCCCGCATTCCGCTCGGCTCCGATCGTCGCCGGCAAGGTTGAGTCAAGGTTGACATCCGCAAGGCGGCGGACCTAGGATTGAACGGGTCGAGTCCGCGTGGGGATCGCGGGACCGAGAACGAGCAGGTTTCGATGACCAGGCCCCTCCGCCAGCAGTCCCTTGCGGGATTCGACTTCGATCGCGATCCGGATCCGCCCCAGCGCCCGGCGGCCGCCAGTTCGTCCCCCGGAGGTGACGCGATTCGTGACGAGCCGCTCGCCGGCGACAGCCAGCCAGAGGAGCTTGATTCGTCCGCCAGTTTGGGGCCCGACCGGCCGCTGGTTTATGTGGTCGATTCGCATTCGCTGATCTACCAGGTGTTTCACGCGATGCCCGAAATGACCGGTCCGGCCGGTCAGCCCGTGGCGGCCGTGCACGGTTTCACCCGCGACGTGCTCGATCTGATCGAGAAGAAACGCCCCGACTTTCTGTTCTGCGCGTTCGACCATTCGGAACGGACATTCCGAACTGAACGCTACGCCGATTACAAGGTGCACCGCGAGGAGATGCCGCTGGACCTGCGCCTGCAGATCCCGCTGATCCGCCAGATGCTGGCGGCGCTGGGAGTCGCCACGCTCGAAGCGCCCGGCTACGAAGCCGACGATATCCTGGCCACCGTCGCCCGCCTGGTTCGCGAGCGGGGTGGAACCTGCTACCTGGTCACCTCGGACAAGGATTGCCGGCAGTTGCTCACCGATCGGGTGCGGATCTACAACATCCGCAAGGACGCCGACTTCCGGGCGGAGGAATTGCAGGCCGAGTGGGGCATCCGGCCGGACCAGGTCGTGGACTTCCAGGCACTGGTCGGCGATCCGGTGGACAACGTCCCCGGCGTGCCGCTGATCGGCCCCAAGTTGGCGCGGGATCTGTTGCGGCAATACGGCACTTTGGAAGCCGTGTTGGATCATGCGGACGAGGTCAGCGGGCAGAAGCGGCGCGAGAACCTCAAGACGTACCGCGACCAGGCGCTGCTCAGCCGCGACCTGGTGCGGTTGGTCGATGACGTGCCGATCGAGATCTGCTGGCGGGCGGGCGCGGTGGGGGGAGCCGATCCGCGGCTTGTCCAGACGCTGTGCGAGGAACTGGGGTTCCGCCGGCTGGCGGAACGGCTGGCCAACCTGACCGGATCGGAGCCGCCGCCTGCCTGGCAAGCCGACTACCGGCTGATCGCCACGCCGCGGGAGTTGGACGAACTGGTGGCCGAGCTGAACGGCCAGGAACTGATTTCGGTGGATACCGAAACCACTTCCACGCGCCCCCGCTGGGCGGAAATCGTCGGGTACTCCTTTGCCTGGACGCCGGACCAGGCGGTCTACATCCCGGTCCGCTCCCCGGCGGGCCAGCCCAGTCTGGACCCGCTGCTGGTGCGGGACCGGCTGCGGGAGGTCCTGGAAAACCCGCGAATCCGCAAGATCGGCCAGAACCTGAAGTACGACCTGATCGTGCTGCGAACGGTCGGGATCGAGCTGCAGGGGCTGTGCTTCGACACGATGGTGGCCGACTACCTGCTGTCGCCCGGTGAACGGAATCACAGCCTGGACGACCTTTCGCAGCGGTACCTGCAGCATGTGCCGACTCCGATCGAAGACCTGATCGGCAGCGGCAAACAGCAGAGGACCATGGACCAGGTGGATGTTCAGCAAGTGGCCCACTACGCGGCCGAGGATGCCGACCTGCCGCTGCGGTTGCTGCCGTTGCTGCGTCAGCGGCTGGCCGACGAGGGGCTGGAAGCGCTGTTCGGTCAGTTGGAACTGCCGTTGATCGAGGTGCTGGCGGAGCTGGAATTCACCGGGATCCGCGTGGACGCCGCTCACCTGGACCGGCTGGGGCAACGGTTTCGCGAGCGCATGGAGACGCTGCGGGGCGAGATTTACGAACTGGCGGGCGGCGAGTTTCTGATCGACTCCCCCAGGCAACTGGCCGAGGTGCTTTTTCAGCGGCTGGGTCTGCCGGTCGTCAAGCGCACCAAGACCGGGCCCAGCACGGACGTGGAGGTGCTGGAACAACTGGCCAAGGTCCATCCCCTGCCGCGCCGGGTAAGCGAGTATCGGCAGTTCGCCAAGCTGAACAGCACCTACGTGGACGGGCTGCGGGAGCTGGTCCATCCGGGCACGGGGCGGGTGCACACGTCGTTCAAGCAGGACGTGGCGGCCACGGGCCGGCTGAGTTCCACGGAGCCGAATCTGCAGAACATTCCGGTGCGGACCGAGGAAGGGCGGGAAATCCGGGCGGCGTTCCTGCCCGGAGAACCGGATTGGCTGCTGGTAGCCGCGGACTATTCACAGATCGAACTGCGGGTGCTGGCCCACTTTTCGGGCGATCCGGCGCTGCAGGCCGCGTTTGCCGAGGAGCGGGACATTCATGCTCAGGTGGCCAGCCAGGTGTTCGGGGTCCCTCTGGAGGAGGTGACGGGGGAAATGCGGCGGCGGGCCAAGGCGGTGAATTTCGGCGTGATTTACGGGCAAAGCCCCTTCGGATTGGCTCGGACGCTGGACATCGAGCAGGACGAAGCGGGGAAGTTTATCGACGCCTACTTCGAACGTTACCGGGGGGTGGATGAGTTTATCGTAAGGACACTGGCGGAATGCCGCCAGAAGGGTTATGTTAGTACTATCTTGGGCCGCCGTCGCGCGGTCCAGGGAGTCCGTGACCCATCACGACGCGGCGATTCGCGCCAACGAAACCTGCCTGAGCGAATTGCGATCAACACGGTGATTCAGGGGACCGCGGCGGATCTGATCAAGCAAGCGATGATCCGCGTCCACGGTTGCCTGAAACGCGAACGGCTGCGAACACGGATGTTGTTGCAGATACATGACGAACTGGTCTTCGAAGCTCCCCCCGACGAATTGAACTCGCTGGCCAAGATGCTCCACCAGGAGATGACAGGCGTGGGCTGTCTGGCGGTACCTTTGCGGATCGACCTGAAGGCGGGTCCCAACTGGGCCGCCTGCGAGCGGTTGGCCATGGATGTCGGCCTGGACAGCATCAATTTAGATTGAAATGTAGCCCGAAGCGTCAGCGAGGGACGGCGTTAAGAGGTGGCAAGAAGCCGCCAACGGAAGCGAATCAGGACGAATGGACGGCAGGCATGCGGGTGATTGGCATTGTGGGCGGCGTGGCCAGCGGCAAGAGCCTGGTGTCGGCCGAGTTCCGCAGGCTGGGCGCCCGCGTGCTGGACGCGGACCGGGCGGGACACGAAGTGTTGGAGGAGGAGCCAGTGCGGCAGGCTCTGCGCGACCGCTGGGGCGCTGCCGTGTTCGACCGGCAGGGAAAGGTGGATCGCGAGGCGATTGCGCGGATCGTCTTCGCTCCGCCGCCGGACGGGCCGCCGGAGCGGAGGTTCCTGGAGGGCTTGACCCATCCTCGCATCCGCGGCCGTTTGCAGGACGAGGCGGTCGTGGCCCGCGAATCAGGATTGCCGGCGGTGGTGTTGGATGCGGCGTTGTTGTTGGAGGCCGGTTGGGACCGGCTGTGTGACGTGATTGTCTTCGTGGCCGCTCCCCGGACGGCTCGACTGGAGCGGTCGTTGCGGCGAGGTTGGACGGAGCAGCAGTTTGCCGCTCGCGAAGCGGCGCAGATGTCGTTGGAGGAGAAGCAGAGCCGGGCATCCCAGACGATCGACAATTCGGGTTCGGCCGCCGAGACGGTCGAGCAGGTGCGTCGCCTGTGGCATTCCTGGGTCGCTCAGACAGCGAATTCCCCTGAGGCAAACCCCTAGATCGGGCAGCCGGCCTGGCTGCCCGAGCGGAAACCGGAACAGTTTACTGAGTGCATTGCCGCCGGCAGGACGAGTCGCACACGCGGCTCGCGCGGCGACTGGCTGTTCTGCTGGTCGTCTCCTGGCAGGCGGCGATTTACCCCCACCCGCCAATGCCCTCCGAGCAGCGGCGCCCCCTTTCTCTCATCAGGAGTCGGACAAGCCATGTCCCAATCATCCCAATCGCGTGTATCTCGCCCTCGAGACGACCGCAAGAAGCCGGTGGGCGGCGTGCGGCGCCACAGCCGCCCGGCCGAGTCGACGACGGACGACGAAAAGAACATGCGCGAACCGCTGTCGCTGGCCGAGGAGATCGCGGCCGAGGTGGAACGCGGCGGCGACGAGACGCAGCAGCGGTACGAGAAGATCAAGCAGGGCGAGATTCACATCGCCGAGCTGCAGAAAATGAGCATGGGGCAGTTGATCGAAGAGGCCCGCAAGGACAACGTCGCGGACGTGGCCGGGTTGAAGAAGCAGGACCTGATCTTCAGGATCCTCAAAGAGCGGGTGAAGATGAACGGGCTGATGTACGGGGAAGGCACCCTGGAGATCCTGCCCGACGGCTTCGGGTTCCTCCGCAGCCCCGACTACCACTACCTCTCGTGCCCGGACGACATTTACGTCTCGCCCAGCCAGATCCGCCGCTTCGGTTTGCAAACCGGGGCCACGGTTTCCGGCCAGATCCGGCCGCCGAAGGAGAACGAGCGGTACTTCGCCCTGCTGCGCGTCGAGGCGATCAACTACCAGGATCCGAACCTGCTGGCCGACAAGGTGCAGTTCGACGATCTGACGCCGCTGCACCCGGCCCAGCGGATCGTGATGGAGCACGACTCGCAGGACTGTTGCACGCGGGTGGTCGACATGATGACGCCGATCGGCTTCGGCCAGCGAGGGCTAATCGTCAGTCCGCCGCGCGCCGGCAAGACGATCCTGCTGCAGAAGATGGCCCGCGCCGTCCTGAAGAACTACCCCGAAGCGTACGTCATCATGCTGCTGATTGACGAACGGCCGGAGGAAGTGACCGACATGGAGCGGGAGGTCAAGGGCCACAACTGCGAAGTGATCAGCTCGACGTTCGACGAGCCGTCCTCGCGGCACGTGCAGGTGTCGGAGATGGTGATCGAAAAGGCCAAGCGGATGGTCGAGTACGGGGTGGACGTGGTGATTTTCCTGGATTCGATCACCCGCCTGGCCCGGGCCTGGAACGCCGAATGCCCGCAGTCGGGCAAGATCCTTTCGGGCGGTCTGGACGCCAACGCCCTGCAGAACCCCAAGCGGTTCTTCGGCTCGGCCCGCAAGGTCGAGGAGGGCGGTTCGCTGACCATTCTGGCGACGGCTCTGATCGACACGGGCAGCAAGATGGACGAGGTGATCTTCGAGGAGTTCAAGGGAACCGGCAACCTGGAGATCGTCCTGGATCGCAAACTGGTCGACCGCCGCATTTGGCCGGCGATCGACATCAACCGCAGCGGGACGCGGCGCGAGGAGAAGCTGCTGGATCCGGAAGAGTACCGCCGCATCTGCGTGCTGCGGCGCGTGCTGAACGACATGAACCCGCCGGATGCCATGGAGCTGCTGGTCACGCGGCTGCAGAAGACGCGGACCAACGCGGAGTTTCTGATGAGCATGAACATGAAGTAGGGTGCCTGATGCCTGCCGACGAACAGGACCGCGCCGGTGGCGCCGAGGCTCCGGCCCGCGGTGCCGGACCGCTGGCCGGCGAGTCCCCGGATGAAGTCTTCGACGCCATCGCGGTCGGCCCGGCCGCCGTCGAGGTCAAAGCGGTGACCGGCCGGCACCCGTTGCGGTTTGGGATTGGCGGGCTGATGGTGCTGGTCACGGTATTGGCCTTCCAGTACGCGCTGATCAACTACCTGGGACCGATCGCGGCGATGGCGATTCCGCCCGTCGTCTGCGGCTTCCTGGTGCTGGCCGTATTGGTGGGAGAACTGTACGCCTGGCGGCTGGGACAGCTTGGCCCGCAGTTGAAGAGCCGCGAGCTGTTTGGCTGGTTACTGATTTATATCTTCGTGCTGGGCTTGAGTGCGTATCTGGCGGGTGGCGCCCAGATCGGCTACGGCTGGTTTACGCGCTGGAGGCTGGAACGCCAACTGCAACAGGATCTTGGTTTCAAGACGGTGCCGGGCTATTTGTTCCGCCGTGACGGGTCGTCGCAAGCAACGTTGTTCCTGGCGGTGGTCGAACCAGGCGGAGCGGTGGAACAGTCCCTGTTGCGCAGCGGCGACGCGGTGCTGACCGAACTGACTCCGGCCGAATGGTTCCGGATGCTCAACGAGAACCGGGGGCAGTCGGTGGACGTGACCGTGGTTCGCGGAGCGCCCGGCAAGATGCTCGAGGATTGCCCGACCAGCACCCATACGCTGCTGGTGCCCGCCGCGCGGCCGATGAGCCCGCTGGATTTTTTCTAGTTTTTTTTGGAATCGAGCTTCGGGTGGGACCCCGGTCACTCAGCCTCCCGAAGTCGCCAGATCCACACGGCCGGGCGGGAAGGGTGAACGATGCCGCGCGTGTTTGAAGGGACCGGCCAGGCGGTGCCGGGCCGGTTCGCAGTCGTTGTCTCCCGCTATAATGACACGATCACGGGGAAGTTGCTGGCGGGCGCCTTGGCCTGCTTTGGCGAGCGGGGCGTGGCGGAGGAGTCGATCGATGTGGCCTGGGTTCCCGGTGCCTGGGAACTGCCGCTGGTGGCTCAGCGCTTCGCCGCCTCGGGCCAGTACCGGGCGGTATGCTGCCTGGGGGCGGTGATCCGCGGCGAGACGACGCACGACCAGCATATCAACCGGCAGGTGAGCCTGAACCTGGGACAACTGGCTCTGGATACCGGCGTGCCCGTGCTGTTCGGCGTGCTGACCTGCGAATCGCTGGAGCAGGCTCTGCAGCGATCCGGAGGGAATGCGGGGAACAAGGGACAAGAGTGTGCTGCCGCCGCGCTGGAAATGGCCGGTTTGCTGGCCCAACTGGACCAGTTGCCGCCGGGTTAGCGGGGGCGGAGAGTTTTAGCGGCAAATTGCCAACCGAGTCGAGCATGTCACGCCGAAGTCGAGCCCGGGAAGTGGTTCTGCAGATCCTCTACGAGGACGACCTGAATCCCGACCGCAACCTGGCGGCTGCCGACCGCTTTTTGTGCAACCGACTGCGGCAGGACGAACCGCTGGTGGAGTTCGCTCGCGGGCTGCTCTCCGGCGTCCGTCGCAATCGCCAGGAACTGGATCAGATGCTGGCCGAGCGGGCTCAGAACTGGAGTCTGGAGCGGATGGCGGCGACCGACCGCAACATCCTTCGGCTGGGCGCGTTCGAGATCCTGTTCAGCGACACGCCGGGCCGGGTGGCGATCAACGAGGCGGTGGAGCTGGCCAAGCGGTTCGGCGCGAAGCAGTCGCCTCAATTCGTCAACGGGATTCTCGACCGTCTGCTCCAGGATCGTGGGCGCTGACAGATTTGCAGGAATGGGAACCATGGGATTATTCAATCGCCGCAAGGATCGGCCCGCCACCAGCGAGCGGGCCGAGGATGGGCAGCCGGCAGCGGCCAGCCAGGGCCATGTGCCGCTGGCCGGAGAGGGATCGCCAGACGCACATGACGCACCAGGCGCACCAGGCGGGCAGGGCGGAGGTTGGCTGGCCAGTTTGCGGCGGGGCCTGAAAAAGACGGCCGACCTGTTGAACACGGACATCCGCGACCTGTTCAAGAAGCAGGGTCGGCTGGTGGACGACGAATTCCTGCGCGAGCTGTTCGCGATCCTGATCAAGACCGACATGGGCGTGGGTCCGGCCGGCGAGATCCGGGACCGGGTCCAGAGAGATTATCGCGGTCGAGTCGTGCAGATGGACGACGTGCTGCAGACCGTGCGGCAGGGGATCCGGGAACTCATGGCTCAGCAGGACGAGCCGATTGCCTTCGCCGCCGAGGGACCCACCGTGATTCTGGTGGTGGGCGTCAACGGATCGGGCAAGACAACGTCCATCGCCAAGCTGGCGTATCGCCTGGTGGCGGAAGGGCGGAAGGTGGTCTTGGGCGCGGGGGACACGTTTCGGGCGGCGGCGGTGGAGCAACTGACGATCTGGGCCGAGCGGATTGGGGCCGAGATCGTCAAGGGACCGCCGGGCGGGGATCCGGCCGCGGTCGCTCATCAGGCGGTCAGCCGCGCGGCGGAGTCGCGAGCGGACGTCTGCATCGTCGATACGGCCGGCCGTCTGCAGACCCAGGTCAATCTGATGAAACAGCTCGACAAGATCCGCCGCGTCGTCGGCAACCAGGTGCCTGGCGCGCCGCACGAAGTGCTGCTGGTGCTGGACGCCACGGCCGGTCAGAACGGAATCAGCCAGGCTCGCGGGTTTTCCGAAGCTGCCGGTTGTACGGGCATCGTCCTGGCCAAGCTGGACGGCACGGCCAAAGGGGGAGTCGTGATTCCGATCCGGCAGCAGTTTCAGATCCCCGTGAAGTTCGTCGGCACTGGGGAAAAGCCGGCGGATTTTGCGGATTTTGACGTCGAGCGGTTTGTGGCCGCCATGCTGCCCGCGTCGTCGGATCGCTGAGCGAAGCTGAGCTGTGACTTTCCAATCTCCAATCTCCAATCTCCAATTTGCAATTTGGCGTCTTCAGTCTGGAATCCCCAGCGTAGCAGCGGGCGCTCCTTTCCAGCGACGCCGCTGGCCCCGGGCCCCGGGCCGGTCGGCTTCCCGGTCCGGTAACTCGTACAACCGGCAAGGTTTGGCGTTTTCGGCCTGAAAACCCGGGCTACAACCAGTTTCGGCGGCGTGTTCCCATCAATCGGTTCGCGTGGGATGGCCGATACGAACTGATAACCAGCCGCGGGACTGAGGCACGGTTCGCCGCGCCCCTCTCCGCAGTGCCCGCTACCAGGCTCACCTTGCAACTCGTGCGCGGGCCCGCTACCCGCGCACGAGCAATCACGAAATGCTGCCAACGGATTGGGAGACACCGATCATGAAGATCACCAAAGCCATGTTCGCCGCGGCGGTGGCCGGGCTGTTTCTGGCCGATCTGGCACTGGGCCAGACCATCCAGCCCACCTCGCGCACGACCTACGATTACTATCAGCCGGCGGCCGAGTCGTCGCCCAGCGACCTGCCGCCGATGCCGATGGCGGAAGCAGGCGACGTGGACGTCGCCCCGCAGGGGCTGCCCTCCTGTGATGGAGCCGCCTGTGATGGGCCCTCCTGTGATGGAGCCGCCTGTGACGGCGTTTGCGACGGAGCCTGTGATTCGGGCTGCGATTCGTGCGGTTGCGGCCGAAGCATTCTGCCCTGCGCCACGGGCGACCCGATCAATCTGTGGGACCGGATCATGGGACCCTGCCACGATTCCAAGCTGGACGTGGGCGGCTGGTTCCAGGTCGGCTATCACACGTACAACACGGGGATGTTCAACAACTACCCGGACACCGTGCAGTTGCACCAGGCCTACGGCTACATCGGCAAGGAAGCCGACGGCAGTTGCGGCTGGGACTGGGGTTTCCGGTTCGACTACGTGTACGGCACCGACGGCCCGGACACTCAGGCGTTCGGCAATCCGCCGGGGAGCTGGGACGAAGGCTGGGACGCGGGTGGTTTCTATGGCCACGCGATCCCGCAGTTGTATGCCGAAGTGGCCTACGGCGACCTGTCGATCAAGGCCGGGCACTTCTACACCATCTGCGGCTACGAAGTGGTTCCCGCCACGGGCAACTTCTTCTATTCGCACGCCTTTACGATGTACAACGCCGAACCGTTCACTCACAGCGGCGCGCTGGCCACCTACAAGATGCTGGACGACAACGTCACGCTGTACGGCGGCTGGTCGAAAGGCTGGGACACGGGCTTCGACACCAACGGCGGCGACAACTTCCTGGGCGGCTTCACGCTGCAACTGACCGAGGATGTGGCGCTGACCTACACCACGACGTTCGGCAAGATCGGCTTCGGCACGTCGGCCACCGGCTACTCGCACAGCGTCGTGCTGAACGTGGCCGTGACCGAAAAGCTGAACTACGTGCTGCTGAGCGACTACGTGGACTACAACGGGGCCCTGATCGAGGCGCCGTTCGTCGACGCGTTCGTCAACCGCTACAGCGTGGCCAACTATCTGTTCTATGAGATCAACGACTGCTGGTCCGCCGGCGCGAGGTTCGAGTGGTTCAACACCAAGCTGGACATCGGCGACCGGGCCGACCTGTACGAAGTGACGGTGGGCCTGAACTACAAGCCGCATCCGAACCTGATCTTCCGGCCGGAGGTTCGCTGGGACCAGGATAACGACGGCTTCATCGTTCCCGCCAGGGACAATGACCAGTTGGGCTTTGGCATGGACATGATCCTGACATTCTAGTGCTGCCGGGAATCCGGCTGCCAGGTACACCTGCCCCCGAACCGGGTTCACCCCCGGCTCACCCCCCCAGAGAACGCCGCTCACGCAACGTGGGCGGCGTTTCTCTTTTGGTAGCATGGGCTTCCAGCCCGTGTCCCCAGGTAGCATGGGCTTCCAGCCCGTCTTTCTTTATCCACCATTGCCCCCTCACCGCGGGTTGCGTGCTAACGCATTGCTCCCGGCCGCCTGCCACTGGTCCCGCCACCTGCTGATCGCAAATTGCAAATTGACCAATGACCAATGACCAATGACCAATGACCAATGACCAATGACCAATGACCAATGACCAATGACCAATGACAACCACTGCCCATTCTCGCGACACACAGTGCCTCGACATCGGGCAGGCCCAGTTCGCTCAGGACCCTCCGCGGAAACTGGTTTCTGAACGCTAAGCTCATGCGACCTAAACACCTGCGCCGTCTGGCCAGCCTGCCTGACAGGCAGCTTGGAACTGGATTGGCACGTCGCTTGCGTCCGGGCCGCCTCATCCTTCCGAGAGCGGGTCGGCGGCGTGTCTGCCGGCGGCCCACAGGCAATCAGCATTCGGAGCAGTGTCCGAAACAGGCAAGAAAGCGAGGTGGCAAGTGAATTGGCATCGGGTTCTGAGTGTCTTTCTTTTGTTGGGCCTGCCGGCTCTGATCTGCGCGACGACCGTGGTCGCTCAGGAACCGGCGGCCGCGGCGGGCGAAGCTGTGGATGAAGCGGTGGCGGAGGCCGTGGCGCCGGAGGGCCAGGCGGCGGTGGAGGAGGCGGCGGCGGCCACGTTGAGTGCCACGGATGAGGTGACGTACACGATCAACACGTTGATCATGTTCGTGTGCGCGGTGCTCGTGCTGTTCATGCAGGCCGGTTTCGCCATGCTGGAAGTGGGGCTCAACGCGGCCAAGAACACGATCAACATCCTGTTCAAGAACGTGATGGACCTGTCGATCGGCGTGCTGCTGTTCCTGTTCATCGGCTATGGCCTGATGTATCCCGGATCGGCGTTCGAAGGCAAGTGGTTCGGCTATTCGGGCAGCCCGATGGTGACCCGCGACAGCGAGTCGCCGAACATGGACACGACCTTCAGCAACAGCGCCGATTTCCTGTTTCAGGTGGCCTTCGCGGCCACCGCGGCCACAATCGTTTCCGGCGCGGTGGCGGGGCGGATGAAATTCGGTGCGTACCTGGTGTACAGCGCGGTGATCACGGGGCTGGTCTACCCGATCAGCGGCATGTGGAAATGGGGTGGCGGAGCGTTGGCGGCGATGGGCTTCGCCGACTTCGCCGGTTCGGTGGTCGTGCACGCGGTGGGCGGGTTCGCGGGTCTGGCCGGGGCCCTGGTACTGGGTCCGCGGCTGGGCCGCTTCAAGGACGGCAAGTCGCTTCCGATGCCGGGTCACAACATCGCGTTCGCGGCCCTGGGCGTGTTCATTCTCTGGGTAGGATGGTACGGCTTCAATCCCGGCAGCCAGTTGACGTACTTCGGCGCCTCCAACGCGGAGGCCACGACCTATATCGCGCTGACCACGACGATCGCCGCGGCCATCGGTGCCGTGGCGGCAATGATCGTCGCCTGGGTGATGTTCGGCAAGCCGGACGTGACGATGGCGTTGAACGGCGCGCTGGCCGGCCTGGTCGGCATCACGGCCAACTGCGACCAGGTAACGCAGGTAGGCGCTTTGATCATTGGCGGTGTCGCCGGCATGCTGGTCGTGGCTGGCGTGATCTTGCTGGACAAGCTGAAGATTGACGACCCGGTGGGGGCTTTCCCCGTGCACGGGATGTGCGGAGTGTGGGGCGGCCTGGCAACGGGGTTGCTGGGCACGAGCTTGCCGGAGGTGGGCGGCGAGACGCTGACCCGCATCCAGTACATCGGCGTCCAGGCGATGTCGACGGCCATTATCTGTGCCTGGGCGTTTGGCACCATGCTGGCCGTATTCTTCGCACTCAAGGCGTTGGGAATGCTGCGGGTCAGCGCGGCGGACGAAGTGGCCGGGTTGGACATTTCCGAGCACGGGATGCACGCCTACCCGCCGTCGATGGTCACCGACTCGTATCCGGGCGCTCACACCGGGGCGCCGGCGGCACCGGTCACCGTGGCCGCCAAGGCCCTGGAGGCATCCGCCCACTAAGGTTCACACGGAAGCACTTCGGCTCTTGCCTGGGCCTGAAGGATACCCCAATGGCTCGGGTGGGCGTCCGCCTCGCCTGCCCGAGCCGGGGTATTTTCTTGAGCTGAGCCTGGCTGGAGTCCTCGGCCCGCGGGGCTCTCGGTCGTGTCCCCCCGACGCTCCGGCGACTGAGCCCGCCTTGCCGCGGCTGCGGACGCCAATTAGATTGAGGCTGGACCGCAGGAGAGCTTGCCAACCATGAAGCTGATTATCGCCATCATCCAGCCCAGCAAATTGGAAGCCGTCAAAGCGGCATTGACGGACGTGGAGGTGTTTCGGCTGACGGTCATGGACTGCCAGGGCTTTGGCCGGCAGAAGGGCCACACCGAAGTCTATCGGGGACACGAATTCACGGTCAATCTGCTCCGCAAAGTCCAGTTGCAGATCGCCGTCAACGAAGACTTCGTGCAACCGACGATCGACGCCATCATCAAGGGCGGACGCACGGGTGACAAGGGCGAGATTGGCGACGGCAAGATTTTCGTGCTGCCGCTGGACGATTGCATCCGCATCCGGACCGGCGAACGCGGCCGGGACGCGATCTAGTTCTCTCCGACGCCTCGCCTGACACGCGTCGCGACGCCGCGCCCTGGCCCCGTCAGTCTTCCAGGCAGACGGCGTGGCCCGGCCGGTTCTTTGGAACGATCGTGCGTGGTACGAATTGCCGATTGCAAATTGCAAATTGAATATCGACCACTGACCACTGACTACTGACCACTGACTAATGACTAATGACTAATGACAACTTCACGCCGGATCGTAGCCCTCTTCGAATGGATTGCGCCACTTGGGCATCCACCGGCAGAGGGCGATCCCCAGGAAATACAGCACGGTCAGCGGGCAAGCCATCAGCAGCATGCTGATTGGATCGGCGGGCGTCAGGAACATCGACAGCACGAAGATCACCAGGATCGCGATTCGCCACTTCTGAACGTAAAGGTCGAGCGACACGATGCCGATCCGGTTGAGGAACAACATGACCAGCGGCAACTGGAAGGCGATGCCAAAGCCCAGCGGCAGGAACAGCACGAAGCTGATCCACTCGCTGATCCGCAGGTCCGGATAGATGTTCATCGCCGCGTTGAAGCTGAACAGAAAATCCAGCACCGGCTCGAACACGAAGAAAAACGCCGTCGCCGCGCCCAGCAGAAACAGAAAGATGCTCAGCGGCAGGAACACGTACACGTACCGCTTTTCATGCGGATACAATCCCGCGCCGACAAAGATCCAGATCTGCCAGAAGATCCAGGGGCTGGCCACGACCAGCCCCGACACGAAGCCGGCCTTGAGCCAGATCATGAACGCTTCGTGCGCGCTGAGGCTGGTGATCCGGGTGCGGAGCGGTTTCCAGAGCCGGGTGCGCAGCGGCAGCGAGCGGGGTGGCGGCAGGATGGCTCCCACCGTCTGGTCGGCGGTCTCCTCGTGAAAGCCCGGTTGGGCCTCGCCTTCGGTCGCCTCCCGCTGACCCGGAGACGTCTCGGACCATTCCGCCATCAGGCCGCTCAACCGCTGCACCTCGTCCGGTTCGATATACACGTCCTCGTAGGTCAAGGCGTGCCTCTTCATGAACGCCTCGATCCCCGCCGGCAATTCGCCTTCGGTGGACTCCTTCAGCCGCTGCATGTCGAATGCCAGGTTGTACTTCAGCAAGGCTTTCTGCAGCGGCACCTCGATCCACCGGACCACATAATTGGCCAACAGCAGGCCGATCAGAAATCCCGCAAACAGGCCAATCAGAGCGCGAAATAAGATGACCCGCAGCTCTTCCAGGTGTTCGCCGAACGTCATGGTGCTGTCGGCAAACAGGTCATCGGCTGGACGCTTCGCCATCGTACCACCTCGTGCAACCAGGGTCAAAAAGGGAGGGCTGGGAGGCGTGCCAGGTCGAGCCTTCCGGACGATCCCGTGGCCGGGAAAGCTGGCACGGAGAGACCTACAGAGACGTACGGATGGAAGCTGCCGTACCAGGTGAGGCAGGTTGCTGGAAGTTCGCCGGTTCGCGCCCTTTCCAGGTACTCAACCTGAGCCCACATGATACCATTCGGCAAGAGGCCGTACAAGCTGGACGAATCCTGGACCACCCGCCATGCCCGACCTGTACCCGCTTTGCTTTCGACCGCTGCTGCGGCGGTATCTGTGGGGTGGCCGCCGGCTGGAACGGATGCTGAACAAGCCGTTGCCGGCCGGGGACGATTACGCCGAGAGCTGGGAGCTGGTCGATCACGGGGCCGATCAGAGCGAGGTGGCGGACGGACCGCTCCGCGGGCAGACGCTCGGCCGACTGGTCGCCGAATACGGTGAACAACTGCTGGGTCGGCATCATCCGCAGCCGCGGTTTCCCCTGCTGTTCAAGTTCCTGGACGCGCACCGGTCGCTTTCCGTCCAGGTCCATCCGGACGACGCGGCGGCGGCCCGCCTGAATCCACCCGACCTGGGCAAGACCGAGGCCTGGGTCGTCCTGCACGCCGATCCCGGCAGCCGCATCTATGCGGGACTGAAGCCGGGTTTCGATCGTCCGGCGGTGCAGCGCGAGCTGCTGCGGGGAACGACCGAGCAGTGCCTGCATTGGTTCGAACCACGGGTCGGGCAGTGCGTCTTCCTCCCGGCCGGGACGGTTCACGCCCTGGGTGCCGGGCTGGTGGTGGCCGAAATTCAGCAAGCCAGCGACGCCACCTTTCGCCTGTTCGATTGGAACCGGGTCGGGGCGGACGGCAAGCCGCGTCCCCTGCATGTCGAAGCGGCGCTGGACGCCATCGACTACGGTCGCGGACCCGTGCTTCCCCAAACGCCGCGGCCAGCCGCGGATCCCGACGCCGAGACGCTGGTGACATGCGACAAGTTCGAATTGACCCGCTGGCGATTGGACCGGCCGCGAACCTGGGGCGGCGACCGGCGGTTCCACATCCTGAGCGTCGTGGGCGGTCGAGCGACGTTGCAGTGGGAGTCGTCAACCGTGCTGACGACGGGACAGACCATCCTGCTGCCCGCCTGCCAGCCGCCAACTTGCCTGGCGCCCGATCCGCGGGTGGAATTGCTGGACATGTGCCTGCCGTGAGCGGGCACGTTCCACAAGGCGGGGCGAGGGGGCGACAGGGCGAGGGGGCGACAGGGCGAGAGGGCGAGGGGGCGAGGGGGCGAGAGGGCGACAGGGCGAGAGGGCGAGAGGGGGAGATGGGGGCAATGGTGAGGGTGTCGAAATCCCGCCGGCTGCTCTTGGGACTTGGGGACCCCAGCCCTATAATCGCCCGCCCGCGGCGCGGAAACGCTCGCCGCTCCAGGATTCATCATCGGCAGGAGGATCGTCATGCGTGCCGCGCTCTGGATCGTGGCGGTTCTGCCGGCCCTGGCCGCCACCAGCGGATGTGGTTACCGGCCCTTCGTCGGACCTCCGGGGCCACAGGCCCTGCAGCAACAGAATGCCAGCCTGCACGACCCGTACTTCGACAACGACCTGGGGCCGGAAGTCGTCGGTGGCCGGCCACGGGACTTTCAGAAGCCGCTGGCCGAACCGGTCCGGAACCGCTGGCTGCGCGATGCCTGGTGGAGCCGGCAAGCGGGCGGCAACTGACAGGCCGCAGGCCCAGCGCCGCCGGTCGAGGGTCCTGGGAGATGAGAGGCACCGCGGATATACTGCAAGCGTTCCTCCAGCACGCAAGTCCCGCGCGGCCTGAGCACCCATGTCTTCGCAACGAAAACCACGTACCGCGGCGCGACAAGCACCCAGCCGCCGCTCCGCCCAGCAGTCCAGTTCGCCTCCGGCCGGTGAACGCCTGCAGAAGGTGCTCGCCGCAGCCGGCATCGGCAGCCGGCGGCAGTGCGAGGAGCTGATTGTGGAGGGGCGCGTGGAGGTGGATCGCCGGACGGTCACCGAACTGGGGACGCGCGTGGACCCCGAGTCGCAGGAGATTCGTGTCGATGGCGAGCCGCTGCGGCAACGCAAACGATCGTACGTGATCGTGAACAAGCCCGTCGGTGTGTTGTCGACCAACAGCGATCCGGCCGGCCGGCAGCGGGTGATCGATTTGATCGACACCGAGGAGCGGTTGTTTTCCGTCGGCCGCCTGGATCGGACCAGCGAAGGTTTGATGCTGGTCACGAACGACGGCGACCTGGCTTACCGACTGACGCACCCCAGGTTCGGCGTCCCGAAAACGTACCTGGTGGTGGTCGCGGGCAGCCCGGAGCCACAGCAGTTGCAGCAGCTCAAGCAAGGCGTCCACCTGGCCGAGGGCTGGGCTCGGATCGCCTCGTTCAAGGTCCGGCGGCGGCGGAAGACGGCCACGGAACTGGAGATCGTGCTGAACGAGGGCCGCAACCGCGAGATTCGCCGCCTGCTGGCTCGGATCGGACATAAAGTGCTGCAGCTCCGGCGAATCGCCATCGGTCCATTGCGGTTGGGACAACTGCCGCCGGGAGCCTCGCGCCGACTGACTCCGGACGAGGTGCGCCGACTGCGGGACAGCATCTCGCGCGCGGCGGGCGCAAGCGGCGCGGCCAGTGTTGGCAGCCAGACCAGTGCGGCCGCTCCGCGTCCAAGTTCGGCCGGCGTCGCAGGGGCCAAGAGTGGCGCAGGGGTTAAGGGCGGCAAACGGCCCGTTCGGCCGGACCAGGGCAGGGCAGGGGG
>JAGFJK010000444.1 GCA_024102795.1 Pirellulaceae bacterium | reverse complement strand
CGCCACTGCCGTCGCCCGACCCGGTGCCCATACCTCCGCCGTTGCCGGGCGGACTGCCGATCGATCGGCCCCCCGCGCCGCCCGCTGGTCCCCCCGCGCCGCCCGCTGGCCTGAATCCGTAACCGTCTCACGGATATCGTCGCGATGATGCAAACCAACAGTTGGACGACCGCTGGCGTGCGGAACGTCACGATCATCGTGCTGACCCTGGCCGTCAGCCTGCTGTTCGTGGGCGTGATCTGGGACTTCCTGATGGCCCTGTTCCTGGCCGCCGTCTTCGCGGCCCTGGTGCACCCGCTGTATCGCCTGGTGTTGCGGAACGTCAACCAGCGGCAGGCTCTGGCCAGCGGGATCACGGTCGGCCTGGTGGTCCTGGTTGTCGTCCTGCCGCTGGTCGGCCTGCTGGCCGTGGTGATCGGCGAGGCGTATCAGGTCAGCGAGCAGTTGGTGCCTTGGTTGAAGGAGCAGCTTCGGGATCCCGCCGCCTTGCAGCTCAAGTTGCCGGCCTGGATTCCCTACCGCGATCAGTTGGACTTGAGCGAAACGCAGTTGGGTGACAAACTGAGCGAGGTGGCCGGAACGGCGGGCAGCTTCCTGCTCCGCACGTTGTCCAGGTTCACTCAGGGGACGGCCAGCTTCGGGCTGGAACTGTTCGTGATGCTGTACGCCATGTTCTTCTTCCTGCAGCAGGGGACGGCGATCCGCGACCGCCTGCTGTACCTGCTGCCGCTGCCCAAGGAGACCAAGGACCGGCTGGTCGAAAAGGGACTTTCGGTGACGCGGGCCACGATCAAGGGCACGATGGTCATCGGCGCGATTCAAGGCGCCTTGGCGGGAGCGGCCTACGTCGTGGCGGGCGTGCCGGGCGCCGTGTTGTGGGGCGTGATCACCGCGGTCGCCTCGGTCATCCCCGCCGTGGGGACCACGCTGATCTGGCTGCCCGTTGTCATCTACTTGCTGGCCACGGGCCATACGGCGGCGGCGATCGGCGTGGCGGTCTGGTGCGCGGGGCTGGTCGGCACCATCGATAACGTGCTCCGCCCGCGGCTGGTGGGCAACGACACCAAGATGCCCGACCTGCTGATCCTGATCAGCACCTTGGGAGGTCTGTCGCTGTTTGGCGCCCTGGGGCTGCTGGTGGGGCCGATCGTGGCGGCCTTGTGTGTGACGATGTGGGACGTCTGCAGCGTCACGTTCCGCGGCGTGTTGGACGACGAACCGCCGACCGCCGCCCCTGTGATCGCCGCGCCTCCTACCAGCGAATAAGCGGCCGCTCCGCGAAAGTAGCGTCATAGTCGCCTTTCGCTCCGCGAAAGTAGCGGGCAGCTTGCTGGCGGCTTCGTTCGGAGCGTGCACCCAGCGCCATCGCTACTTTCGCGGAGCGAAAGGCGACACTGCGGAGCGAAAGGCGACACTTGCTCCAGGTGCTGGAGTGTTCCTGGCGGGGAGGGTATCTTGAAGGCATGCGCCGCTGGTGGCGCCCCGCCTGATTCCCCCGCCGAGATGTCCGCCAGCTTACCGGGCGGCCGTCACGCGTTTGAGGTGCCTCGCGCATGCTTTCTCCGCGACTCCTGCTGCCCGTGTTCCTGTTCTGCCTCGCGCTTGCCGCGCCGGCCCTGGCTGATCCGGCCGACCCGGCCGCGGAGCCTCCGGTGGACTTCAACCGCGAGATTCGCTCGATCCTGTCCAATAACTGCTTTACCTGCCACGGGCCGGACGATTCCGAACGGCAGGCCGGCCTGCGGCTGGACCAGCCCGCGGAGGCGCTGGCCGAGCTGGATTCCGGCTTGCGGGCCATTGTGCCGGGTCAGCCGGACCAGAGCGAGTTGCTGGCCCGCGTCCGCCATGAGGATCCGGACCTGCGGATGCCGCCGGCCGACAGCGGCAAGAAGTTGACGCCGGCGGAAATTGAGCTGCTGACGCGCTGGATTCGTCAGGGAGCGAAATATTCGAGGCACTGGTCCTATGTCCCGCCGGTCCGCCCGCCGCTGCCGGCCGTGGGCAGCGCTGCCTGGCCGCGGAATGAAATCGATTATTTCATCCTCTCCGAGCTGGAACGCCGGGGGCTGCGGCCGGCGCCGGCCACGGACCGGGCAGCCTTGATCCGCCGAGTGTCGTTGGATCTGATCGGCCTGCCACCCACGCTGGACGAGGTCCGGCGGTTTGAACAGGACAGCGACCCGAAGGTCTACGAGCGGCTGGTCGATCGACTGCTCGACCACCCCGCCTATGGCGAGCACTGGGCCCGCATGTGGCTCGACCTGGCCCGCTACGCCGACTCGGCCGGCTATGCCGACGACCCGCCGCGCACGATCTGGGCTTACCGCGATTACGTGATCCGCTCGCTGAACGCCAACAAGCCGTTCGATCAATTCACCGTCGAACAGCTTGCCGGCGACCTGCTGCCCGACCCGGCCCCGGACCAGTTGATCGCCACCGCCTTCCATCGCAACACGCTGACCAACAACGAAGGCGGGACGAACGACGAGGAGTTCCGCAACGTGGCGATCGTCGATCGGGTGAACACGACGCTGGCCGTCTGGATGGGCACCACCGTCAGTTGTGCTCAGTGTCACAACCACAAGTACGATCCGATCTCGCAGCAGGAATTCTTCCAACTGTTCGCCATCTGGAACAACACGGCCGACGCGGATCGTCGCGACGAGAGCCCGCTGCTGGAGATCTGGAGCGACCAGCAGCAGCGGCAGAAGGCCGACTGGCAGGCGGAGATCGAACGCCTGCAGGAGCAACTGGCGACTGCCACGCCGGAACTGCTCGCCGAACAATCCGCTTGGGAACGGCAACTGGCGGCCGCGCCCCAGTGGCACGCCTGGCGGCCGGCCGAAGTCCGTCTGGAATCGGGGGCCGCGGCATCGATTGCCGACGACGCCTCGGTGCTCGTCCCGCAAGCTCAGCCGACCGACACCTACAGCGTGGAGTTGCCGGTCGAAACGCCCGCGGGCGACGGCCAGCCCGGACGCTGGACGGCCCTGCGACTCGAAGCGCTGGATCACGATTCGCTGCCGGGTCGCGGGCCGGGGCATGCCGGCGGCAATTTCGTGGTGACCCGCGTGTTGGCTCGGATCGCTCCTCCGGCCGGCCAGCGTCCCAGTGGCCGTTACGTGCGGATCGAGCTGCCGGGCGAGCAGAAGATCCTGTCGCTGGCCGAAGTCCAGGTCTTCTCAGGCGACGAGAACCTGGCGCAAGCGGGCGAGGCCACGCAAAGCAGCACCGCGTTCGACGGGCCCTCGCACCTGGCGATCGACGGCAAGACCGATGGCAACTACACGGCCGGGACCACCACGCACACGGCCACCGAGGCGAACCCCTGGTGGGAAGTCGACCTGGGTTCCACTCAGCCGCTGGACCGCATCGTGGTCTGGAACCGCACGGACAACGGGCTGCACACGCGGCTGAAGGACTTTCGCGTGCGGTTGCTTGACGAGCAGCGCCAGATGGTCTGGGAGCAGGCGGTGGTGGAGTCGCCCAATCCGCAGGTCGATCTGACGCTCAGCGGCGTTCGGCCCGTCGCGCTGGTCGCCGCCTACGCCGATCATACGCAAGCGGGTTTCGCGGCCGACGCGGTGCTGGACGGCAAGGAGCCGGACAAATCGGGTTGGGCCATCGGTCCGCAACTGGGCCAGGCTCACCATCTGACGCTGATCCCGCAGACGCCGCTGGAACTGCCGGCCGGTTCGCGATTGATCGTGACGATCGAGCAGCGTTCGCAGCACGAGAACCACACGCTGGGTCGATTTCGGCTGTCCGGGACGACCGCCGAGCAGGTTTCGCAGTTCGCCGCGCTGCCGGCGGAGATCGTGCGAATTCTGGCCGTGCCCGCCGAGCAGCGGTCGGACGAGCAGACGCGGCAGTTGACCACCCACTACCTGTCGATCGCGCCGCGGTTGCAACCGCAGCGCCAGCGGCTCGCCGCGCTGACCAAGCAACTGGCCGAGGCCAAACCGGAAACGACGGTGCCGATCATGCGGCGGCTGCCGGACAACCAGTTGCGCGTGACCCGCATCCAGCGCCGAGGCAATTTTCTGGAGCTGGGCGACGAGGTCCAGCCGGGTGTGCCGACGGCTTTGCACGCCTGGCCGGAGGGCCTGGAGGCGAATCGGCTGGGGCTGGCCCGCTGGTTGATCGATCCGGCCAATCCGCTGACCGCGCGGGTGATCGTCAACCGCTACTGGGAGGCGATCTTTGGCCAGGGGCTGGTGCTGACCAGCGAGGAGTTCGGCTCGCAAGGCGATTTGCCGTCGCATCCGGAGCTGCTCGACTGGTTGGCCACGGAACTGGTGGCTCACCACTGGGACCTGAAACACCTGCTGAAGAAACTGGTCCTGTCGGCCACCTATCAACAGTCGTCGAAAGTCACGGGGGAACTGCTGGAGCGCGACCCGGAGAACCGCTGGCTGGCGCGTGGACCGCGCTATCGCCTGTCGGCCGAAATGGTGCGGGACCAGGCGTTGTTTGTCAGCGGCCTGCTGAGCGACAAGATGTACGGTCCGCCGGTCAAGCCGCCGCAGCCGGCGGTGGGATTGAGTGCGGCTTTCGGTAGCGGCATCGACTGGCAAACCAGCCAGGGCGACGACCGATATCGCCGAGCGTTGTACACGACCTGGCGCCGTTCGAACCCCTATCCGTCGATGGTCGCCTTCGACGCGCCGAATCGCGAGGTGTGCACGGTCCGTCGCTCGCAAACCAACACGCCGCTGCAGGCTCTCGTGACGCTGAACGATCCGGTGTACGTCGAGGCGGCTCAGGCGCTGGCTCGCCGCATCGAAGCTGCCGGCGATTCGCCGGATGAAAAGCTTGTGTTCGGCTTTCGCCTCTGCCTGGCCCGCGAGCCGAGCGAGGCGGAGCGAGCCAGCTTGACGCGGTTGTACGAACAGGCTCGCCAGCGCTTCGCCGCGGACGCCGAGGCCGCTCGCCACATGGCCACCCAGCCGCTGGGCCCCGCGCCCGAGGGCTCCGACATCGCCTCGCTGGCCGCCTGGACCGTGGTCGGCAACGTGCTGTTGAACCTGGATGAGATGTTTATGAAACGCTGAGTTGAGGGACTGCGACGGGTGCGGGCTGGATGTTCGAAAATGTAGCCCAACGCGTAAGTTTTGAAGTGGCGATCTGTTTGATGTTCGAACCCCAAGCAATTTTGGTACACACGCCACTACAATCATTCGGTCACGCAATCAGGCAACGAAGCAGCAATCGAAGTCCTTCTGGCCCCCTCCCCGCTTCGGGGAGGGCTGGGGAGGGGCTCTTTCGTGCACTGTCAAACTCAACCGGCAACTGCCACAATCACTCAACTACCACCTGAACACACTTATACAAACCCGGATTCGGAATTTGAATCACCACAAGTCCTCGTGCGCTACAGTACCTTGCGCGAGATGAACACACGGTTGACCGCTCGAACCCCGCAGGCCCCTCCCCAACCCTCCCCGGAAGCCGGGGAGGGGGCCAGAGGGATATCAAGGGGGAGCGCTCGCCGAAGCTGAACGTTTGAAAATGTAGCCCGAAGCGTTAGCGAGGGAAAACTGATGCATCCGAGATGGGAATCCTTGCAGCACCAGACCAGGCGCTATTTCCTGCGCGATTCGGCGCTGGGTCTGGGAGCGTTCGCGCTGGCCTCGCTGAGCGGCGGGGCGGCCGAGGCGGCGCGTGGCGATCGCCAGAGCCCGCTGGCTCCCCAGTCGCCGCATTTTCCGGCCAAGGCCAAGCGGATGATCTATCTGCACCTGACCGGCTCGCCTCCGCACCTGGACCTGTTCGACTACAAGCCGGAACTGGTCCGGCTGGACGGACAGGATTGCCCGGCGGAGTTCCTGGAGGGGAAGCGTTTCGCCTTCACGTCGGGAGTGCCGAAGCTGCTGGGCACGCCGCGCAAGTTCGCGCAGCACGGCGAGGGCGGCGTCTGGCTGTCGGATGCCGTGCCGCACTTCCACGGCGTGGCGGACGAGCTGTGCGTGATTCGTTCGATGACTACGGACCAGTTCAATCACGCTCCGGCCGAGCTGCTGTTATACACCGGCTCGCCCCGTTCGGGCCGCCCGTCGCTGGGCGCCTGGGTCACCTACGGGCTGGGCAGCGAGAACGAGAACTTGCCCGGTTTCGTGGTGTTGATCTCCAGCGGAGTGCAGCCAAACGGCGGCAAGAATTCGTTCGGTAGCGGCTTTCTGCCGTCGGTTTACCAGGGTGTGCAGTGCCGTTCGCAGGGCGACCCGGTGTTGTATGCGTCCGATCCGCCGGGTATGGATCGCCAGTTGCGCCGCCTGAGTCTGGATGCCTTGCAGGAATTGAACCAGATGCAGGCCGACGAACTGGGACACCCGGAAACCCGCACTCGGATCGCCCAGTATGAGCTGGCGTTCCGCATGCAGATGTCGGTGCCGGAGGTGATGGACATTGCGCAGGAGTCGCAGCAGACGCTGGATGCGTACGGAGCCAAACCGGGTGCCGCCAGCTTTGCCAACAACTGCCTTCTCGCCCGACGCCTGGCGGAAGCCGGCGTGCGTTACGTGCAACTGTTCGACTGGGGCTGGGACTTCCACGGCACGGGGCCGAACGAGGACATTCGCGACGGGCTGTCCCGCAAGTGCGCCACGATGGACCAGCCGGTCGCCGCGCTGATCAAGGACCTAAAGCAGCGCGGCATGCTGGACGAGACGCTGATCGTGCTGGGCGGTGAATTCGGACGCACGCCGTTCCGCGAGGGCCGCACGGCCAAGAGCAATGTACTGGGACGCGACCACTATCCCGACTGCTACTCGATGCTGCTGGCCGGCGGCGGCATCCGGGGCGGCATGATGCATGGCGAGTCGGACGAGCTGGGGTTCAGCATCGCTCGCGACAAAGTGCATATCCACGACCTGCAGGCCACGATCCTGCACGCGCTGGGTTTTGATCACGAGCGGCTGACGTTCCGTTTCCAGGGCCGCGATTACCGGCTGACCGACGTCCACGGCCAGGTCGTCCGGCAGGTCCTGGCATGACACGCCATCAATCCGGTTTGTTCCGATTCGACCTTTGGCTCAACTGACAACTGATAACTGACCACTGACCTCTGACCACTTTCCTTCCACCCGTAGCTCGCAGAGGGCTTGCCTCATGATCCGGTCCATGCTGACGTTTCTCTTCGGCTTGTTGTTCGTGGCGGCCGCGCGGGGGGCCGAGCCCCAGGCGTTGTTCAACGGCAAGGACCTGACCGGCTGGTCGGGCAATCCTGAGATCTGGTCGGTCCAGGAGGGAGCGATCGTCGGTTCGACGGTCGGCAAGAAGATCCCCGGCAATACGTTTCTGGTCTGGGATGGGGGCGAGGTGGAGGATTTCCATCTGAAGTTCGAGGCTCGCGTGGTGGGCAACAACAATTCTGGCGTACAGTATCGCAGCAAGCTGGCCGATCCGAAGACCTGGCGCGTGATCGGCTACCAGGCCGACATTCACCCGGCGCCCAACTACGTCGGCATGCTGTACGGCGAAGGGTTGGGGCGCGGGATCATCGCCGAGCGGGGCACGAAGGTGCGGGTGGATGCCGAAACGGGCAAGCCAGAGGTGATCGCCAAGGAGGAGCAACTGGCGCCCGTGGACATCAGCCAGTGGACGACCTACGAGATCGAGGTGCGGGGCGACCGGCTGATACATAAGGTGGATGGCAAGGTGGCGGTGGAGGTGACGGACCAGCACCGCGACAAGCTGCGCCGCGGTATCCTGGCCTTGCAGGTTCATGCGGGACCGGAGATGACCGTGTACTTCCGCAATCTGCAACTGACGCGCCACGCCGCTCCGTCGGCCGACGATCAGTCCGGTTGGGTCGACCTGCTGCCCGGCGGAAAGTTCACCGAGCACTGGACGACCAAGGGGAACTGGCAGCCGGATGAGGACGGCGCCGTGACGCTCACGCCGCGGGCGGGCGAGACCGGCTGGTCGCGGTTCGACGCCTATCTCTGGTCGAAGAAGGAGTACGGCGATTTCGAACTGGAAGTGGAGTTCAAGCTGCAGAAGAACGGCAACAGCGGGTTCTATTTCAACGTGGGCGACGTGGCCAGCCCGGTCGCCAAGGGGATCGAGGTGCAGATCTACGATTCGCACGGCAAGCCGGACAGCGCGAAGCTGACGGACCACGATTGCGGCGGCATCATCCCGGCCTTTCCGCCGACCAGGCGAGTGTCGAATCCGCCGGGCGAGTGGAACAAGTTTCACATCACGTCGCAGGCTCGCAAACTGACGGTGCGGCTGAACGGCCACGTGGTCAACGAGGTGGATCTTGACGATCCCAAGCTGGGCGGGCGACCGCCGCGGGGCCTCCTGGGCTTCCAAGATCACGGCCTGCCAATGTCCTTGCGCAACATCCGCGTCCGGGAACTCTGACCTCGCGTCGTTGCGGCTTGCCCAGACGATTCGACCGGCCGTGATCTTCCGCCGGCCTGGTCCAACGGTGGGCAATTGGTTTGCGATGGCCGTCGAGGCCAGCCTATCATGGGACCGTCACCGGCCCGGCAGCGGAGCCTGTGGCGGAAGGTTCCTCGATCGGCTGGCATTTCGCCGGCCACAGACGGAGTCAGAGCTCCATGCACCGCTCGGTTCGTGATCTTGCCAGCCACTTTGGGGTGGTGGAGGAAGAGGTAGCCCGGTGGATCGCTCAGGGTGCGCCGATCGCCCTGGACGACGTCGACGTGGCGGAAGTCGAGGCGTGGCGGGCGTCGCGCGCGTGGGGCGAGAACGGCGATGCGGCGGACGAGCGTCCGTCGCTGGCCGGACGAATGTCGCGGGAGGAGGCCGAGAGCCAGAAGTTGCGCGAGGAGGCGCTCAAGTTCCGCGCCGAGGCGTTGCGGCTCTACCGCGAGGCCTCGCACCTGCAGCTCCGCTGGTGGCAGAAGCCGGGCATCTGGCTGGCCATCCTGCCGATTATTCTGACCGTGGTCGGTGGAGCGGCCTGGTTCGTGAACGCCTACTACGATATGCAGCGGATCAAGGAGCAGTTGCAGCTTGGCAAGGATATCGAATCGTTAAAGACCGACAAGCAGCGGCTGGAGGAGTACACGCAAGTTGTCGAGCAGAAGCTGCAGGCCTTCGAGCGCATCGGCAAGTCGCAGGGCAAGATCACGTTCGTGGGCGAAGGGAGTTCCTTGCAGTACAAGGCGATCTTCGATTGGTTCATCTCCAGCGATCCCGCTCAGCCCAAGTACCCGCTCGGCGAAGTGGTGGCGGATCTGGTGGTCTTGGGCAGTGTGACCTCGGTGACGATCGACTTGGACTGTTACGAACTGGATGAGGCCGCGTTGGAGGGGCTCGCCCGCCTGCAGGATCTGGATACGCTGACCATCGTGGGTTCGACCGTCGATCTGCGGGGACTGTCGCACCTGCGCAGGGCGAAGCAACTGAGGAACCTGACGGTGAAGATCGTGGGCTCGGCGGGCTCGTTGGACGCCGCAGCCTTGAAGGAAATTGCCCAGCTCCGGCAGCTCGAATCGCTGACCATTTCGAATGCGAATCTGGATGAGGAGTCGCTCAAGGAGCTCCGAACGTTGCGGCACCTGACGTATCTGGCGCTGCCCGATCATCCCGACCTGGGGCCGGAGGCGGTGTTGCGATTGAAGGCCTTGAACTTCGAGTACCTGGAAACACTCGACCTGTCCGGGACCGGCGTCGGTACGTCGCCGCTGGAGCTGCTGGCGGAACCGGCCGATCTGCCGCTGCTGAAGGAATTGGTCCTAAGGCGGATCGACGGCATCCAAGATGCGGCCAGCCGGTTTCCCCGACAGGACGTGGTGATTTTGTACTAGCTACTCTGGAACCCTGCACAAGGATTCGTTGTTCAAAAAGGCGACGAGGAAACAAACCAATCCATCTGGCTCCCTCGCCGAAGCGGGGTCGTGCAGCTTATAAGGCGTTGGAAACTCGGGATTTAGGAGGTGATGCTACGGGGACTTTGGGACGGCCTCCGCTTCGGCGAGCGAGCCCCCCCTGAAATCCCTTTGGCTCCCTCCCCGGCTTCCGGGGAGGGCTGGGGAGGGGCCTGCCGGGTTAGAGAGGTCAACTCAACGCACAACGCGCACAACCGCTTGCAGTGCGAGCGGATTCGTAGTGATTCGGGTTTGGAATCCGGGACCGGATGTGTGCGTCCGTTTGGAAATTGAGCGGATCTGTTGGGTGCGGGTTGAGTCTGGAGGTGCCCGAAGAGCCCCTCCCCAGCCCTCCCCAAAGCGGGGAGGGAGCCAGAAGGATTGGTTTGTTTCCTCGTCGCTTTTGTGAGTGACGAATCGCCGTGGACGGTTACAGTCTTCTCGCTGCCGTGGGAGCATCTCATGAACCTGCCAATTCGAATCGGATTTGCCCTGGCGGTTGCCGTGGCCGCTTGCCAACTGGTTTCCCGCGAGGCATCGGCACAGATTGCCACGGTGGCCGTGGCGGCCAGCAAGCAGGACAGTCTGGTCGAGGCTCGCGTGACCGTGCGAGCAAAGTTCAAGGAGCCTTCGGGAGGCGTCGCCAGCGGCGATTTTTCCTTCACGGATTTGCAGCTTACGGAAGGAGTCCTTCTGGAGCCGGCGGCGGTGACCAAGGATGGATTCCGGTACGAAATCAAGCTGCTCTGGAAGGGCGATACCGTGGAGGCCACTGCCAAGGTTCGCTCGCAGTACGGGAGTGCTGTCGCCGTCGGCTCCACCAAGATCTGAAGCCCTCGGGCAGGGTGCTTGTCCTGGGTCCCGAAAGCGAGTCCCGACCCGTTGGTGCGTCGCGGGCCGGCTTTGTTCCGCCGGCCGGTTGTGGCACAATAATGAGTCAGTCCCCATGTTGTTCGCCCTGCCGCCAGGCGCGGTGATGACGTGGTCCAGGCCGATTGTTTATTCCCCGCCGAGATCCCACCCCCTTGGGATCTCCACAGACCAGCCAAGTATGCCCCATGAGATGTCTCTCGATCCTGACGTTCGCGCTGGGTGCTGCCCTGCTGTTGACGGTCTGGCTGCCGGCCTCGTCGCGGGCGGATGACGCGCCGCGGGCCGACGAGGCGTCGCGCGCGGACGACGCGCGGCGGGCTGAGCAGGTGGAGTTCTTCGAAGCGAAGATCCGGCCGGTATTGGTCCAGCACTGCCAGTCGTGCCATGCGGCCGGGGCCGACGTGATCCAGGGCGGCTTGCGGCTCGATTCGCGGGCGGCGACCCTGGCCGGCGGCGATTCCGGGCCGGCGCTTGTGCCGGGTAAGCCGGACGAGAGTCTGCTGCTGGCGGCGCTACGGTACGAAGGGCCTGAGATGCCGCCCAAGGGCAAGCTGCCGGCGGCGGTGATCGCCGACTTCGAGCGGTGGATTCGCGACGGCGCCGTGGACCCGCGTGACGAACCGGGCGGAACGGTGGCGGGCAAGAAGACGGTGGATTTCGCCGCGGCCCGCGAGTTCTGGGCCTTTCAGCCGCCGCGGAAAGCGGCCTTGCCGGAGGTGTCCGATGCGCCGGCGATCGCTGGCGACGTCGATCGATTCGTCGTCGCCCGCCTCGAAGCGGCCGGCCTGGCGCCCAATCCGCGAGCGGACGCTCGGACGCTGGTTCGCCGAGCGTACTTTGATCTGCTGGGGCTACCGCCGACGCCGGAGGCGGTCGAGCGGTTTGTGGAGGATTCCGCGCGCGACCCACACGTCGCCTGGCAAAGGCTGATCGATGAACTGCTGGAGAGCCCGCACTACGGCGAGCGGTGGGCTCGCCACTGGCTGGACGTGGCCCGCTATGCCGAGGACCAGGCACACACGTTCAAAGCCCGCAAGTACCCGCGAGGATACTACTATCGCGATTGGGTCGTGCGGTCGTTGAACGACGATCTGCCGTACGACCAGTTCCTGCGGCAGCAGATTGCCGGCGACCTGTTGCCGGGACCGGAGCGCCACGAGCGGCTGGCGGCTCTGGGACTGTTCGCGCTGGGGCCAGTCTACTATGCCGAGAACGTCGAGAAGGACAAGGCCAACGCCGATGAATGGGACGACCGCGTCGATACGCTGATGCGCGGCGTGCTGGGGCTGACCGCCAGTTGTGCCCGTTGTCACGATCACAAGTTCGATCCGATCACCATGCAGGACTACTACGGTCTGGCGGGGATCTTTGCCAGCAGCCGCTACGAGGAACGGCCGATTGTTTCCGACGAGGTGCTGGCGCAACGGCGCGCGGCGGATGCTCACGCCAGCCAGCAGCAAGTGGCGATCGAGCGGTTACTGGCCGACGAGTCCCGGCGGCTGCGACCCGAACTGGTGGACGACATTCCACGCTATGTCGTGGCGGCCTGGCAGGTGCTGAACCGCCGTCAGTCGAAGGACAAACAAGATAAGAACGACAAGAAGTTGCTGGAGGAAATCGCCAAGCGGCAGCAGGTCAGCCCGACGCTGCTCGGCCGGTGGGTCGAGTACCTGGCGGCGGATGACGGCGGAGCGGCCGGCAAAGACGCTGGCAAGGAGACGGCGGGCGAGCGCGAGCACTTGTCGGCCTGGCGCGAGTTGCTGGCCAGTCGAAGCGGCAGCCAGCAGGATCTGTCGCGGGATGAAGAGAAGCTGGCGGCGGCTTTGGCGGCAGGCGAGCAGCTTCGGGACGCGGTTCGGCAGCGGCTGCCCCACCGTGAGGAACTGCTGGGCCGGTTTGGCGAAAGTGTCGCGTTCGTTGCGGACGAGGATCGAGCGGTCGTGCCGCCCGGTCAGATCCCGCTGGGAAACCTGTTCGACGACTCCGGCAGTGTGCCGCTGGACGCCGCTCTGGCGACGGATAAGTTTCGGGCCGTCGCCAGCGAAAACAGCCTGGGCGTGGATCGCGTCGCGCTAGGCTGGGGCGCCCGCACCGAGATCGCTCCGGGCATCCAGTTCGATTTTTCCAAGCTGGGCAGCGACGGCAGCCAGTTCGGAGCGGTCGCCAATGACGCCTGGTTCAACTCGGGCGGGATTCGGACCACGGGCCAGGCGGGGGCTCCGGGCGAGCGGGCGGAGCAGGGGATCGGAATGCATGCCAATGCCTTGATTACGTTCGACCTGGACGAAATCCGGCGCGCCGGGCTGTTGCCGCCCGGCCAGCGGTTTGTGTTTCGAGTGGATCGCGCGGGATTGAACGACGATGTGTTTGGTTCCACGGCGTCCAGCGTACACCTGGCGGTGATCGTTTCCCGCCCGCATCGCGACAAGGGCGTGACCGATGCGATTCTGGCCAGCTATGTGAATGGCCAGCCGCGGGAACTCGCCACGGACGATTTCACTTACTACATCGCCGGCGAAGCGCCGCAGCCGTTGCGTGCGGACGGCAAGTTTGTCTCCTTCGAGATCCCCCTGGGGCCCGAAGCGCGTTACCTGACGCTGGTGGCGACCGGTGCCGGCGGGCCCGATGACAATCCGATCAACAGCGATCACGCGGTGTTTTCCGCCGCGCGGCTGGAACTGGACCCGCCGCCGGTTGAGCAACCCGTGGCGGCCGGCAATGCCGTCGCTGGAAGCCAGGGCCAGTCGGCGAGCGATCCGGCGACCGAGCGGCAGGACCGGGCGGACGCCGTGTTGCTGTCCCGAATGTTTTACGACGAGGGCTTGCTGGCCCTGCCACCCGCGGACGCCGAAGCCCGCTTGCCTCAGCCGGCCCTGGCCGAGCTCCAGCAGCTTCGCCAGGAGCTCCAGCGGCGCCAGCAGGCGGCCGAGTCCATCGAAGTCCCGTTGGCTCATTCGCTGGCCGAAGGGCAGGGGACCGACTTGTCGGTGTACCTGCAGGGCGATCCGGCTCGGCGCGGCGAGCAGGCGCCTCGAGCGCTGCCGGCGATCTTCACCGGCGGCGAGAAGCGCCCGTTCGATCCCTCTGGCAGCGGGCGGCTGGAACTGGCCCTGGCGATCGCTTCGCCTGACAATCCGCTGACCGCGCGGGTGATCGTCAATCGAGTCTGGGCGGGACATTTTGGCGCGGGACTGGTGAGAACGACCAGCAACTTCGGGCAACTGGGCGACCGCCCCTCGCACCCGGAACTGCTGGACTACCTGGCTGTGCGGCTGGTCGAAGAGGGCTGGTCGCTCAAGTGGCTTCATCGCCAGATCATGCGTTCGGCCACGTACCAGCAGGCCAGCGATTTCGACGCGCGAAAGTTCGAGGCGGATCCGGAGAATCGCCTGCTGTGGCGAATGAACCGCCGGCGGCTGGAGATCGAACCCTGGCGCGACGCGCTGCTGGCCGTGACGGGCGAATTGGATCGGTCGCTCGGTGGTCCCTCGGTGGAACTGGAGAAGGGCGACAACCACCGCCGCACGCTGTACGGTTTCGTCAGCCGTCACAAGTTGGACGAGCTGCTGCGGCTGTTCGATTTTCCCGACCCCAACATCACGGCCGCGCGGCGCACCGTGACCACGGTCCCGCTGCAGCAACTGTTTGTGCTGAACAGCGAATTCATGATCCAGCGCGCTCGCGCCCTCGACCGCCGCCTGGCCGACGCGACCGGACGCGATCCGCGACAGTGGATGCACCAGGCTTACCAGTTGCTGTATGGTCGTGCGCCGGCAGCCGAGGAACTTGCGCTGGGCGTCGAATTCCTGTCGCCCGCCGAGGACCCGTCCGCCGGGGACGGCCTGAGCCGCTGGGAACAGTTTGCCCTGGCGCTGTTGAGCGCGAACGAGTTCTTGTACGTGGATTGACGAATGTCATGGGACGGGTGGCGATGCGCCATCCGGGAAACAGCCTTCAGACGACTTCCGCTCGGAGCCCGCTAGTGACGAATTCACGATCATCCGATGCCCCTGGCGATCTGGTTCCGACCTGGACGCGCCGCGAGCTGCTGGCTCGCAGCGGCGTCGGTTTTGGTCTGCTGGGACTGTCGAGCCTGCTGGCTCAGGAGTCGCCGGCCGCCGCCAGCGCCGACCCGATGGCGCCTCGCCAGCCGCACTTCGCCCCCCGCGCCAAGCACGTCATCTTCCTGTTCATGAACGGCGGCCCGTCGCACGTCGACACGTTCGACCCCAAGCCCGCGCTGAAGACCCACGAGGGGCAGCCGGGCAAGGGCGGCAAATACATGCCGTCGCCGTTCCGCTTCGCTCGCCACGGTCAAAGCGGCATTGAGATGAGCGAACTGTTTCCGCACCTGGCCACGTGCGCCGATGAACTGTGCGTGCTGCGTTCGATGCACACCACGACGCCCAATCACGAGCCCGGGCTGCTGATGATGAACAGCGGCGCTCAGCAGCCGATACGTCCCTGCCTGGGTTCCTGGCTGACCTACGGCCTGGGGACCGAGAATCAGAACCTGCCTGGCTTCGTCGTCTTGTGTCCCGGCAAGCCGGTCGTCGGTCCGGCTCTGTGGGGCAACAGTTTCCTGCCCGGAGTGTATCAAGGCACACACATCAACAACTCGAAGGTCGACCCGGACAGCGTGATCGGGCACGTGCGCAACCGGCACGTGGGTCCCGACTCGCAGCGGCGGCTGCTGGATGCCATGCAGGCGCTGAACCGGCGGCACCTGGAACAGCGCGAGCGGGACGAGCAGCTCGAAGCCCGCATCCAGTCGCTGGAGATCGCCTACCGCATGCAGTTCGAGGCCCGCGAGGCGTTCGACATGAGCCGCGAGACGCAGGCCACTCGCGATCAGTACGGGCCGGGCGAATTCGCGGCGGGCTGCCTCGTCGCTCGGCGGCTGGTCGAACGCGGCGTGCGCATGGTCCAGGTCTACTACGGCAACGGCCAGCCCTGGGACGCTCACGGCGATATCATGGATCACAAGCGGGACGCTGGCAAGAGCGATCAGGCGATCGCCGCCTTGATCAAGGATCTGAAACAGCGCGGGTTGCTGGATCAGACGCTGATCGTGTGGGGCGGTGAATTCGGCCGCACTCCGACCGCTCAGGGGTCCAAGGGCCGCAACCACCACCACACCGGCTTCAGCATGTGGCTGTGCGGCGGCGGTGTGAAGCGCGGCCTGGTCCACGGGGCCACCGATGAACTGGGAGTGGACGCCGTCGAAAACCGGATGGACGTGCACGATCTGCATGCCACGATCCTGCACCTGCTGGGGCTGGACCATACGAAACTGACCTACCGCTACAGTGGCCGCGACTTCCGGTTGACGGACGTGCACGGGCATGTGGTGACCGACATCCTGGCGTGAAGTGGGTGAGAGTTGTTAGAAGATATAGCCCGACGCGTAAGCGAGGGAAGCGGTTATCAGTTATCAGTTTGGATTGAGATGTAGCCCGACGCGCGGCCTGCTAAGAACTTAGCGGTCTTGGTGGAATTCTGGGGTTTGTCGATCAGGCGGCCTATGTTCCGTATCCATGTTGAAGGTGAATGGCCGCGTAAGCCACCGAATCACTTCCGGCTCCCTCCCCGCTTCGAGATCGTGCAGCTTTTAAGTTGTGTTGCAGTGGGGATTTGGCGTCATGACCGAGGGAAACTTGGATGGTCTCCGCGTCGGCGAGTGCTCCCCCTCAATGTCCCTTTGGCCCCCTCCCCGGCTTCCGGGGAGGGCTGGGGAGGGGCTCTTATGCACCCTGTTTTGACGCACCTGGCGCCCGATGGAATCACCCAACACCGGTCGCACTCATGAATTCAGATCCTCAATTGATGCTCGACTCGTCCGAAAGCCGCGTCCCGCG
>JAGFJK010000425.1 GCA_024102795.1 Pirellulaceae bacterium | reverse complement strand
AGGTGGGCGATAACGACAACCTGCTGGAAGTCGGCGAAATCTGGCGCTACACCGGCACGTACGCCATCACTCAGGCCGATATCGACGCCGGCGGCGTGCTGAACACGGCGCTGGTCACGGCCAACGATCCGACCGACACTCCGGTCACCGACCAGGGCATGAACGACGAACCGATCCCGCAGGTGCCGGCCATCGACCTGGAGAAAGAAGGCACGCTGGACACCACGATCGTCCCTCCGACGAACCGGGCCGACGTGGGCGATCGGATCAACTACGTGGTCACCGTGGCCAACACGGGCAACGTCACGCTGGACACGGTGCAGGTCAGCGGTCCGCTGGTGACGCTGGTTCGCGGACCGGACCTGGTGGGCGATAACGACAACCTGCTGGAAGTGGGCGAGGTGTGGCGCTACACGGGTATCTACGTGCTGACCCAGGCGGACCTGGACGCCGGCCAGCGGCTAAATACGGCCTTCGTCACCGCCAATGACCCCAACGATAACCCGGTGACCGATCAGGACACCAACAACGAGCCGCTGCCGCAACTGCCGGCGATCGACCTGGAAAAAGACGGCACGCTGGATACGACCGTTGTGCCGCCCAGCGACCGGGCGGACGTGGGCGATCGGATCAACTACGTGGTGACCGTGGCCAACACGGGCAACGTCACGCTGGACACGGTGCAGGTCAGCGATCCGCTGGTGACGTTGGTCCGCGGCCCGGACCTGGTGGGCGATAACGACAACCTGCTGGAAGTGGGCGAGGTGTGGCGCTACACCGGCATCTACGTGATCACTCAGGCGGATATCGATGCCGGCAGAGTACTGAACACGGCCCTGGTTACGGCGAACGACCCGAACGACAATCGGGTTCCGGACGAGGACACGAATGAGGAGCCGATTCCACGGCTTCCGGCGATCGACCTGGACAAGGCTCTGTCGTCCAATGCCGATGAGGACGGATCGGGAACCGTCACGGTCGGCGACACGCTGACCTACAGCTTCCTGGTGACCAACACGGGCAATGTCACGCTGACGAACGTCCAGGTGGTGGATCCGTTGGCGGGAGGCCTGGTGACGCTGAGCACGACCACACTCGTTCCCGGCCAGACGGCGATTGGCACGACGAACTATCAGGTCACGCCGGAGGATGCCAGCATCGGGGTGGTGGTCAACCTGGCGGTGGCCAGCGGTCTGCCGCCGGGAGGCGTGGACCCGGTGGACCGGGTCACCGACGAGGACGAGGAGCGGGTGCCGGTCGTGGTGCCGGTGGTGGTTATCGCCAATGACAAGGGAGTGGACAGCAAGCCGCTGGTGACGATTCTGGACCAGTCGGGGAAGGAGATCCTGGGGCAATTCCTGGCCTACGAGGCGGATTATGCGGGTGGTGTGAGGATCGCCGTGGGCGACGTCAACGGCGACGGCGTGGATGACATCGTGACGGCGCCGGGACTGGGCCGCGAGCCTGAAGTGAAGGTCTTTTCACGTCCCGATCCGGCGGATCCCAGCCAGTGGGTTGAATTGACCGAGTTCCGCTTTCTGGCTTATCCGGCGTCGTTTGATGGCGGCGTGGAGATCGCCCTGGGCGACTTCGACAACGACGGCCGCGGCGACGACATCGTGGCCACGCCGTCATTCGGCGCGGTGCAGACTCGCGTGTTCCTCAACCGGTTCGAGACGAATCCGGCCAGCCCGATCGACACCGTTCCGTTCCGGTCGTTCTTTGCCTTCAGTTCCAGCTTTACCGGTGGTTCCGTGGTTGCCGCGGCGGACATGAACGGCGCGGGGCCCGACGAAGTGATCGTGGGCAGCGGATCCGGGATGCGCGCCACGGTCCGGATTTACAACATCAGCGGCACGCCCAGCATCATCCGCACGATCCTGCCGTTCTACTCGTTCAGCTTTGGCGGCGTGAGTCTGGACGTCGGACGCGTGAACGCCGACGCGACGCCGGATCTGGTGATTGGTAACGGTTATCGTGGCTGGTCGATCGTCGAGGTGTACAACGGTGCTACGGGCGCCAAGTTGACCACCTTCCAGGCGTTCGAGGGGACCAGTTATAACTCGCCGGTTCGCGTGGCGTTTCAAGATGTCGACAATGACGGTCGCGCGGACCGCATTCTGGCCGTGCAGGGCCCCGACGGCGCCGTGAACGAGCTGCGGGCGTTCGATCTGGTGTTTGGCAACAACGATGCGTTGAGCGCCGTGCTGAATCCGGCGGCCAGCATCGATCTGGATGATCTGGAAGACGACTGTCTGTTCGGGGCGTACTTTCTGTAGGTTGTGACCGAGCGGACGGTCGAGCTGAATATGGCGGCGGAGCCAGCGGCAACGACTGTTGGGCCGCCGCCCGCATTGTCCCTTCGCAATGCACGATTCGCATCGCGGGAAGATCGCTCGCATACCGACCGGTGTTCGAGCGATTTTCGCGCGGCGAGTCAATCCGCGCTGACTCGTGTTGCGGCGCGCGACGATCACAAGGGTGTAGGACGTTCCGTCGGACCAGGAACCTATCTCACCGTTTGTGGCGGAGCCATGCCATGACTCGATCGTCTCTTCTTCCCCGGATCATCCTGCTGATGATCCCTCTGGTTGGATCCGCGAGCCTCTCGCCGTTGCGCGCAGACGACGTGGGGCTGGGACCGACCTTCACGTTTCGCGACGGCCCGCCGGCGGTGCCCGCGGAACTGTCCGGCGCCGGCAGCCAGGCGCCAGTCGCGCTTCCCACGGCGATGCCGTACAGCGACAACCACGGTGGTAACGGGCTTGTCGTCTGTGACGGCATGATCGGTTGCGACTCCCTCGGTTGCGATTCGATCGGTTGCTGCGAGCCGAGCGGATGCTGCGTGGCGCCCTGGTACAAGTACTATGTGCAGGCCGATGCCTTGTTCTGGCAACGGGGCAATTCCAGCTTCGACCAGCCGCTGGTGGTGACCAGCAACAACGATCCGGTGCTCACCAGCCGCGACCTGGACTTCGACTACGATCCGGGACTCCGCGTGACGCTGGGCGTGGTGCGGGGTCCTTGCGGCTGCTGCTCGGCGTGGGAGTTCGGCTTCCTCGGCCTGTGGGAGTCGGGCACGTCGGCCCAGGCGTTCGATCTGGATAACCTCAACGCCGCCGGGCTGCTGGGCTTCGGTTTTGTCAACGGCTTCGTGAACGCCGACGCGATGCGGGCCGAGTATTCGTCGGACCTGTACTCGTTTGAGGCGAACTGCGTGAAGTGCCTCCGCCGCGACTGCTGGGAGGCCTGCGACCTGGGCTGCGACGACTGCTGCGACGCCGTGGTCGGCCCGCGCAACTGCGTGAACCGCCGCAGCGAGATCGATCTGCTGTACGGCCTGCGGTACGTGCGGTTCGAGGAGGATTTCGCGCTGGTCAGCGACAACCTGCGGGACCAGGTGGATGCCCGCTACGACGTCGACACAATCAACAACCTGTACGGCTTCCAGCTTGGAGCCCGCTGGCGCGAATACCGCAACCGGCTGGGACTGGAAGCGGTCGGCAAGGCGGGCATTTACTTCAACGACGCCTCGCAGCGGCAAAGCATCATCGATCAGTTGCCTTCCAACCCGGTCAGCCTCCGCGACGCCAGCGACAGCAGCAGCGACGTGGCTTTCCTGGGCGAAGTCGGCCTCTCGCTGCTGTACGAACTGACGCCGGCCTGGACGCTCCGCGCCGGCTACAGCCTGCTGTGGCTGGAAGGCGTGGCGCTGGCTCCCGACCAGTTGGACTTCAACCTGGTCGGTGGCGATCGGGTCGATGTGGGCGGCGGCGTCTTTTATCATGGTGCCACCGTGGGCATCGAATACCGCCGCTAGACGTGGACCTCCCGCCAACCGGCCAAAGATCCTCCAACCAATTCTCCAACCGTGACTCGCTCCGTAACGCCCCGGCTTGCCGGGGCGTTCTTTTTTTTGGGGGCGGGCCGGGTGGGTTCTTTCCTGGCGGATGACTTGGGGAATCCAAGACTTGTGGAAGGTCGCCTGTGGGCCGCTGGTCCAGAGGCATTTCATCAGGCTAAAATGGTGGCCGTTCCGGACCCGCGTGACCACGCCAGGGATTGCTCCCATGCCGTCGTTCGACCGCTACGCCGCGCGCGACTACGCCACCAAGTATGCGTTGACGGCCAATTCGGACTACCCGCCGTTTGACAACGACTGCACAAGCTTCGTATCGCAGTGCATGTTCCAGGGCGGCTGGACGATGCTGGGCGGCAGTTTCTCGGACCGCAAGAGCGATGACGTCTGGTGGTGGGGCAAGTCGTGGTGGACCAAGGCCAGCTATACCTGGGGCGGAGCCCACAACTTCTCCAAGTTTGTCACCGCGTCGGGCCGCGGCAAGAGCTGCCGGCGGGACGAACTGGAGGTGGGTGACGTGGTTCAGATATCAAAAGACAAGCATGTGTTCCACTCGATGCTGGTCACTGTCGCGGGTACCGAACTCAAGGTTTCGTTCCACACAACCAATACCCTGAACAAGCCGCTGGCGACGATTGAGGCGAGTTACCCCTCGTCGGGCGGGAACGCTTTTCTGTACTGGAAGATCCTCAGCAACTTCACCAAATAGCCGGAAGGACACCAACATGAGCTGGATTCGCAACTTCCTGGGACTGGCCCTGCTGGCATTCGCCTGCGGATGCACTCCCGCCACCACGTCGGTGACGGGTCCGCCCGCGACGCAGGAGCAGCCGATCGTGCTGCTGAGCGTGACGAGCGACGCCAGCCAGCAGCCGCAATCGGTTGACATGGCGATGAAGCTGGCGGGTTTTTCCCTGGACGAAGGCCGCCGCGTGGTGATGTTCTTCAACGTCCAAGGGGTTACACTGCCCACGCGCTCGTTTCCCGATGACGCGGCCTTTCAGCAGAACAGTCCGCTGAAGGAGCAACTGGCCAAGCTGATCGAGCGGGGCGTCGACGTGCACGTCTGCCCGATTTGCATGAAGGCGCTGGGAGTCGAGGAGTCCGACGTGATGGAGGGCGCCAAAGTTACGACTCGGCCCAGCCTGTTCGCCAACATCGGCGCCAACACGGCCGTATTCACCTACTGACCCGCGCGGCTCAGCCGGCGTAGCGGGACACCACCATCACGGCGTTCTGCCCGCCGAAGCCGAAGCTGTTGTTGACCGCGTGACGGCAAGCCAGTTGTCGGGCCGTATTGGGCACGTAGTCCAGGTCGCACAGCGGATCCGGGTGGTCGAAATTGATGGTCGGCGGGATTGCGCCGTGGCGCACCGCCAGCGCGCAGATGACCAGTTCGAGCGCCCCGCAGGCCGTGGTCAGATGCCCGGTCATGCTCTTGGTGCTCGACACGGGCACGCGGCGGGCGCCGGCGCCCAGAGCTCGCTTGATCGCCACCGTCTCCGCCACGTCGTTGGCGGGCGTTCCCGACCCATGCGCGTTGATGTAGTCGATGTCCATGGCGTCGATTGCCGCGTCCCGCAGGGCCAGCGTCATGCAGCGGGCGGCCTGCTCGCCGTCGGGCCGCGGATCGCTGAACCGGTAGGCATCGTGCGTCGAAGCGAATCCCGTCAGTTCCGCCCAGACTTCGGCGCCCCGCCGCCGCGCGTGCTCCAGCTCCTCCAGCACGACCACCGCCGCTCCTTCGCCCACCACAAAGCCGTCGCGATCCCGTTCGAACGGTCGCGATGCCCGCTGCGGCTCGTCGTTCCGAGTGCTCAGCGTCGACAGGCGGTAGAACCCGCTGATGCCCAGCGGGTGCACCATACTGTGCGCGCCACCGGCCAGCATCACGTCGGCGTCATCGCGGCGGATCGCCTCCAAAGCGGCTCCCAGCGCGATCGTGCTCGAAATGCACGATGTCGTGAAGTTGAACGCCGGTCCCTGGGCGTCCAGCCACCCGGCCACCAGGCCGGCGGCCGCCCCTGGCTCAAACGCCAACTCGTCACAGCGCTGGCTCACCAGCAGCGCCCGCCGCATCAATTCGCCCTGGTCCAGCCCGCCCTCCAGCAACGATTCGGCAACCAGGCTGCCCAGCACTTCCAGGTCCGGAAACACTTCGCCGCAGCCCAGCGACACGCCCAGGCGTCGTGGATCGAGCTCCGCCAGCGGCAGCCCAGCTCGCTGTAACGCCTGTTGGGCCGCAAAGACAGCGAAGTGCGTCTGGCGAGGCAGTCGTGGACAGCAGGCGGGAATTTGCGCTGTCTGGCTGCAATCCCAGCCCTGCACTTCGGCGGCAATCCGCACCGGAAAGGTGCCGGCGTCAAACAGCGTGATCGGGCCCACTCCGGACTGGCCGCGCAGCAGCGCGTCCCACAGCCCTTCGACCCCGCAGCCCAACGGGGTGGCACACCCGATTCCTGTCAGCACCACGCGACGTCTCATGAGTCGTTCGCCACTGCCCGCGACCTTGGCGCAGAACGCGCGACTCCGTCCGCTCCGAAGTGCAATCCCTCTCTATTCTACGTCACTGGAAATTCCTCGCCCATTCGAACATCTTGCCTCACTTGTCCAGCTTCGACCGCGGCGGCCGCACTGCCGCAGCAATTCCCGCGTCGGCCATCCAGACGCTCCAGACCATGCGACCGGATCCGCCACAGCCTGGCTGTTCGCTCGAGCCGGGCGGAGTTGCCGCGTGCCGGAAACGCTTGTCAAGCCCGCGGTACGCTCTACACTGCCCCGACGCTGTTGAGATTCTCCGCTTCCGACCAGAAGAACTTCCAATCGAGCCCCTGCATGATTCAACATTGCGAGAAACACGCGAAACAGGACACGCACCCCACGGCGGTTGCCGATGACGGCCGGAGCGATTTCGATCACCCGCTCGGAATGCGGCCGGACGAGCGGCCGGAGCAGACGGATCTGGGACTGATCGAAGAGGCGGTCCGGACGATTCTCAGGGCGGTTGGCGAGGATCCTGACCGGCCCGGCCTGCTGGACACTCCGCGACGAGTGGCCCGCATGTATCAGGAGATGTTCTCCGGTCTGAAATCGGATCCTGGCCGCCATCTGCGGGTCACGTTTCCGGAAGCATACGACGAGCTGGTGCTGGTCCGAGACATCAGCTTCACCAGCATGTGCGAGCATCACCTGCTGCCATTCAGCGGCGTGGCCCACGTGGCCTACATCCCCGCCGGGCGCGTGACGGGGCTGAGCAAACTGGCTCGGGTCGTGGAAGAAGTTGCCCGCCGTCCCCAGGTCCAGGAGCGGATGACGCACACCATCGCGGATCTAATCGAGACCGAGTTACAAAGCGCCGGCGTGGCCGTCGTGGTGTCCGCCGAGCACTCCTGCATGTCGATCCGCGGCATCCGCAAACCCGGCAGCTCGACCGTGACAAGCGCCCTGCGGGGTTCTTTCAAGACGAACGCTTCCAGCCGGTCCGAAGTCTTGTCGCTGATCCTGCAGAAGGCCTGAGTGCAACTGGAGTCACCCGCCATGTTGATTCGCAAAGAGTACAAATTCTACGCGGCCCACCGCAACGAGGAGCTGAGCGACAAGTGCCGCAATCTGCACGGGCATCGCTACGGAGTCACCTGCTTCTTCGAGGTGGAACGGACGGGTGCCCTGACGACGCTGTTGAGAGCACGCACGCTAATTGATGGTGGTTCAATCACGCTATTTGATGGAGCGTCGTCTGAGGGAAGAAGTACCGGTGCCTCTCCTCTATGCCAGTGTTACCAGCGGTGGATCCAGGGCACGTCGC
>JAGFJK010000359.1 GCA_024102795.1 Pirellulaceae bacterium | reverse complement strand
CCGCGAAAGTAGCGCTGCCGCGGTGGAAGAGATGGATACTCTCAACCGGCGCCCGCTACTCTCGCGGAGCCATAGTCGCCTTTCGCTCCGCGAAAGTAGCGCTGCCGCGGTGGAAGAGATGGATACTGGGAACCGTGCGCCCGCTACTTTCACGGAGCGAAAGGCGACTACTTGCGGCCCTCAACCAGGTCAATTCCCACCGCCTGCTCGATCCGGGCCAGGGCCGAAGCCAGTTCGCCCACGGCCCGGTAATATCCCAGCTCAATCGTCAGCAGGCCGCGGAAGTCGCGCATGACCCGGTCAAACTCGACGCTTCCCAGCGAGTACGACTTCTGGTCCGCCTCGAGCGTCTGGCGAGCCTGCGGCAGCAGCGTGTCCTGGTACAACCTGGCGGTTTGATCGGCCGCCCTGGCCCGCTCCCACAAGTCGCGTAGCGCCGCATCGTACCGCTGTACCACATCGTCCACCGAGGCGTGGGAGGCCAGATGCCGGCGAGCGGCTTCCTGCTCCAGCGCGTCATATTTGCCGTGCCACAACGGGACGCTCATCTGGGCCCCAACCGACCAGGCGTCGTGGCCCACATCGACGATTGGGGAAGGTGGCCGGTTATCGTCCATCACGAACCAGGCCGCGCTGACCGAAAAGTCCGGACGGCGTTTGAGCCGAGCGATCTCCAGTCCCCAGTAGGCCGCACGCGCCCGCCAACGGGCCGCACTCAGTTCGGGTTGGTGTTGCCAGGCCAGGAGCCGCAGCCACTCGTGCGACCAGTCCGGCAGCCGGGCGTCGACCTGCCGTGGTTCGGCCAGCGGCGTGTCGGCCGGCTGGCCCAGAATCCGATTCAGCTCGGCCTGAGTCGACGCGAGCTGCTGGTTGAGCGTCACGAGCTGCTCCTCCAGGCCGCTCAGTTCCAGCGTTCCGCTCAGCACGTCGCCCTGCGACGCCTGGCCGGTCGAGACGCGGGCGTTGGCCACGTCGATCAAGGTTCGCAGCAGGCGGGCATGCCCCCGGTTCGCGTCGATCTGCTTCCGCAGGACGAACAACCGGTACCACTGCGTCCGCAGATCGGCGATTACTCGCAGCCGTGCGGCCCGCAGCTCGTGCTGCACCGCCAAGGCCTCGAAATACGCCTGCTGCGACTGGGCGTCCAGCCGGCGGAGCCAGGGAATCATCTGCATCACCTGCAGGTTGGCCCGCTGCGCGCCGGCGGCCGTTTCGATCGGGTAGGCGAAAATGTTCGCGCCGATCGTGGGATCGGGCAACTGGCCAACGTAGTTCACCTTGGCCCGCGCCGCGGCAAATTCGTCACTCAGGCGGCGCAAGGCCGGGTTGAACGCCAGGGCCTGAGTCTCCAGCGCCGCAAGCTGCTCGTCCGGAGACCCCGCCAGCCGTTCGACCGGACCGGCCGGAACCGCCGGCTGGGGCAGAGTCTCCGGCAACCCGCCAGCGACCAAGGCCCGCTGCTGTCCGGAAGCGTGCTCGTCGGGTTCATAGGCCGCTGGGCGGACGGGCGACTCGCGTTCGAGTCGTTCAAAAACCGCGACCTGTTCAGCGCACGGCGCGCCGGCCCGCTCAGCCAGCTTATCTCGCGGGACGTTGGGACCAGATTCTCCAATGGAACGCACCTGCGAACGCTGTGCCGCGCAGCCTGCCGCCAGAGTCAGCAGGCCGCCCAGCAACATCGCCCCGCGCAGCCATCGCGGCACGGCATTCCAGCAGGCCAGGCGTATGGAGCTGGTGTCAGGCCGGCGGACCATGCGTGCGATCTCCCTGCGCGCCGAACGGGTAACCTGCCGGTTGTATCGGTCGCAGGAGGCCGATCGAATACGAAAGGGCGTTACAACACAGCAAACCGCTACGACCGGCTGCCAGTCGTATCAAACGCGCAAACCTTAGCGGTTGGCCTGATGACCGCCGGGCGAGTCAATTACAAGGGGCCAATCGAGGGTAGTCGTCCGCCCGCGAGAATTCCGCTTCGAGCAGCCGCATGACAGCCAACACCAGGTCCTCGCGCCAACAGCGGGACACCACCTGCACTCCGACGGGCAGCCCCGTACTGTCCGCGTCCACTCGGCGGGCCTCCCGCAGCACCCAGTCCCGGTGACGCGGCCGGTCCCACTGTTCGGACTCCTGAACGCGGCCAGCCGCCACGAGGCCGCAGGGCACGCCCAGCAGATTGGGAAGATAGCTGTAGCGGGCGGCGGGCAGCATTTCGTGCGTGCTGCCGTGCCAGGGAGCTGGCGTCGCATAGGCCGGACACAGCAGGACGTGAACTCCCGCCTGCTCCAAGGTCCGCTCGAACTGCTCGACGGCCTGCGCCTGGCGGGCCGAGAGCTGCCAGTACTCGTCGGCCGAACGGCGGCGAACCAGCGACACGATGTCGGCCAGCAGCGGCTGCCCCCAGGCTCGCAGGCCGCCGCTGACCAGGGGCCGCAACCAGCGCGGAAGGGACGATACCAGCAGCAGACGACGCAGCGGCCAGGCGATCGGTTCGCCGCGCAGCACACGCCGCGAACTGGCGCCGCCGTCGGCCCCCAGAATGCTCAGGAACAACCCGGTCCAGTCGCTGACGGGCAACCGCAGCTCGACCCGCCGAGCCCCGCGGCTCTCGAGCGCATCGGCGGCGTGCCCCACGACGCGCTGAATCGCCGGCGAGACCGGCACCGGCTCGGCATCGCACCACACCGCGAACCGCAACGACTCGACCGGCACTGGCGGCGCGGTAAACAATTCGCCAGGCGCCGTGTCGCAGGCTAGCCGTTCGCTGGGGCTTCCATGCAAAACCCGCAAGGCCAGCTCCAGATCGTCGACCGAGCGGGCCATGGGGCCCGGCTGGAATTGAATCGCCTCCATGCCGGCCAGGACGTGGGCGGTACCGCTCCGCGGCAGCCGCCAACTGGTCGGTTTGAGGGACTGGATGCCGCAGAAATGTGCTGGCACACGCAGGCTCCCCCCCAGGTCGCTGCCCAACCCCAGGGGCGAGCCGCCGGCGGCGATCAACGCCGCCTCGCCTCCACTGCTGCCGCCGGGCGTCCGCCCAGGATCCCAGGGATTGTTGGTTCGGCCGTACAGCGGATTGTCGCACTCGTGCGACAGCATCAACTGCGGCACGTTGGTCTTGCCCAGCACGATCGCCCCGGCCTGGCGCAACCGCCGCACCAGGATCCCGTCCTGGTCGGCCAGGCGCCGGCGCCAACCTGGATTGCCCAACGTGGCCGGTGTTCCGGCAAGCTGAAAGCACTCCTTGATCGACACGGGCACGCCATGCAGCGGCCCCAGCGCTCCGCCCCGCGTTTGCAGCTCGTCGGCGGTCCGGGCGTCAGCCACCGCCTGTTCAAAAAGCGGCAGGATCATCGCGTTCAGCCGCGGATTGACCTGCTCGATCCGGCTGACAAACGCTGCCACCACCTGCCGAGCCGACACCTCGCCGGTGCGAATCGCACGAGCCAACTGGCTGGCGCTGAGCGATGTCAACGACTCGGCGGCAATCGGACCAGAGATTGGTGCGTCTCGACCTGTCACGTCAGCGTCCGAATCAGGGACCCGAAGCCGCGGGCGTCGCCGGAGGTTCCTCGCTGGCCGAGGCGGGAGCCGGAGCAGGAGTGGACTCGGGGACCACGTCGTGGGTTCCCGCGACCACCACCAGCGGTTCGCTGCCCGTGTAACCGCTGAGATTCAATTCCGGATCCGTGACGATGGCTCCCAGCACCAGCATCTGCCTTCCCACGGCCAGTGCCCCGCCGGGATCATCGCGCAGCAACACGGCCAGCGGCTGCTCCTGAGCGTCGCCCTCCAACACCAGGCGAACCTCGAACAGGCTGCCGTGCGGAGCGACCGATTGCACGGTGCCGGCCAGAAACGCGCCCCGGTTCGCTCGATTTGCCGAGCGAATCCACTTGGTGCCGAGCGTCCCCAGGGCCGCGACCTGCTCCGCGTCGCCACCCAATTCCGCGAGCAATCGCTGGGCCGCTTTCAAATGTGGCTGACTCTCGGCGGCGCCGCGGTCGACAAACGTCACGGCCTCGCCCAAGGCACCCCAGGCGACGTAGCAGTTGACTGCCTGCCGCTGCTGTTCCTTCTGGTCTTCCTCCTGTTGCCAATTGGCGCGTGCCGTCGTCGCCGCCGCCAGCCTTTCGGACAACACGGCCGCCGGAATCAGCGGAGCGCCGACAACCAGTTGTTCGGACAGATCAGGCGTCAACGCGGAAAAATCCGGCTCGACCGCCGGAGCGTCCACCACTGGCACATTCACCTCCGGCAGGTCCGCGTCGGGCGATTGGAGCGGATCGGGTGTGGCGGCCAGCGGCTGCGATCGGCCGTCCGGCCGGTTTCCCGACAGCCTGGTTCCTGGCCGCTCATTACCGGCCCGCCCGTTGCCTCCCTGCCCGTTGCCGCCCGGCCGATTGCCGGCCTGCCCGCTAGCGGCCCGCCCGTTGCCAGGCCGCCCGTTGCCAGG
>JAGFJK010000356.1 GCA_024102795.1 Pirellulaceae bacterium | reverse complement strand
GCTCGTGCGGCACATCGCCGGACGGCGCGCAAGGGCCTTCGGCCCGCAAGACCCGATTGGGGACAATCGGGCTACACAGTTCGTGGAGCGATTGTCCTCAATCGCTCGTGCGGCACATCGCCGGACGGCGCGCAAGGGCCTTCGGCCCGAAGAACCCGATTGGGGACAATCGGGCTACACAGTTGGTGGAGCGATTGTCCTCAATCGCTCGTGCGGCACATCGCCGGACGGCGCGCAAGGGCCTGCGGCCCGTAAGACCCGATTGTGGACAATCGGGCCACGCAGTTGATGGAGCGATTGTCCTCAATCGCTCGTGCGGCGCGTCGCCGGACGGCGCGCAAGGGCCTTCGGCCTGTAAGACCCGATTGGGGACAATCGGGCCACGCAGTTGGTGGAGCGATTGTCCTCAATCGCTCGTGCGGCACATCGCCGGACGGCGCGCAAGGGCCTTCGGCCCGAAGAACCCGATTGGGGACAATCGGGCTACACAGTTCGTGGAGCGATTGTCCTCAATCGCTCGTGCCGCGCGTCGCCGGACGGCGCGCAAGGGCCTGCGGCCCGAAGAACCCGATTGAGGACAATAGGGCTACACAGTTGGTGGAGCGATTGTCCCCAATCGCTCGTGCGGCGCATCGCCGGACCGCGCGCAAGGGCCTGCGGCCCGTAAGACCCGATTGGGGACAATCGGGCTACACTGTTGGTGGAGCGATTGTCCTCAATCGCTCGTGAGGCGGGCCGCCGGACCGCGCGCAAGGGCCTGCGGCCCGCAAGACCCGATTGAGGACAATCGGGCTACACAGTTGGTGGAGCGATTGTCCTCAATCGCTCGTGCGGCGGGCCGCCGGACCGCGCGCAAGGGCCTGGGGCCCGCAAGGCCCGATTGGGGACAATCGGGCTACACAGTTGGTGGAGCGATTGTCCTCAATCGCTCGTGCGGCGCATCGCCGGACCGCGCGCAAGGGCCTGCGGCCCGTAAGACCCGATTGGGGACAATCGGGCTACACTGTTGAGACCCGATAGGGGGTCAGGTACCCTTATGGCACTCTCCTGGAAACCAACCAAGACACATCGCACGGCGGCGGGAGCACGCACGCTGCCGCAGCGTTCCTATCTGGCGGCCGACGTTTATCAGCTCGAAGGCGAGCAGCTCTTTGGCTGCCACTGGCTGTGCGCGGGGCGAGCCAGCGACCTGGGGGCGGAGGCGGGTCCGCGGCTGGTCGAAGTGGAATAAGAGTTCGAGCAAGAGTTTCCGACTGAGCACGTAGGACGGCATCCGCTCGACGATACCTGAATGTTTCGCGGCGAAATTGTCGCAGTTCACCGTAAACGTCGGATGTGTTTCAACTCCAGGGCTGCATGACCTCAAGCGATGATTGGCCGCCGAGTCGTCAATTTGCAATTTGCAATTTGCAACTTGCAATCCGCGATCCCGTTCCCAGGCACCAGTTGCTGACGCGCCTCTGACCTACCAGTATACGCGCCGCGCGCAACGCACCTACTTGGCCTGCAGGGCTTGAGTAACCACATCGTCCAGGGCCGCCAGTCCTCGCCGCTGATCCACTTCGTACAGGCCCACGTGGTAGTGTACGACGCGGCCCTGGCGGTCGACCACGATCACCAGCGGCAGTTTGGCTCCGGCCACGCGCGGGTCGCCCAGCGGCTTGAGGCACTCGCCGCCGTCGACCAGCACGGGGTAGCTGAGCCGCATGAACTCGACGAACTTTTTGGCCGAGCGGACCGCCGCCGAACGACCGTTCGGGTCGGCCAGCCCCTCATTGACCGCCACGCCGTACACCGCCACGCCATCGGCTTGCCGTTTGCGGTACAGAAAGTCCAGGAAGCCGACTTGTCCGTAGGGTTCTTCCAGCGGCGTGTCGCGGTAATCCCAGAAATGCAGCACGGTGACCTGGTCCTTGAGACTGGACGAATCGAACGCCTGGCCGGTGAGCGTTTTGAGCGATAGCTGAGGCAGGGGCTGCTGGTCGATGTTTTTCTGGAACACGGCGACGGCGCCGTCGCGTCCCTTCTGATCCTTGGCGTCCTGGACGGCGGCAGCGACCAGACCGCCGACGGCTCCGGCCGTCACCCGCTCGGCCAAGGCGGGCAGGGCCGCGCGGAGCACCGCCAACTGCTCGCCGTTCCACTGGATCTCGCGAGTTCGCGGCTCCACTCCCAACTGGTCCCGCAGGCGGTGCAACTGGTCCAAGGCGCGGAGTTCGGCGTCGCCGGCCGTTGCCTCGGCGGGATCAGCCGTCTGTTCCAGCCGCAGCAGGTGCGGTTCGCCCTGCCCGATGGTCACGTTCTCCTCCAGCGCGACCAGCAGCCCGGTCTGCTTGTCCAGCCACACGGATCGCTTGGGACCGTAGGGAGTGACCAGGCGGACCCGCCAGGTCGCCCGGCCCGCTCGCTGGCCGCCTTCCGCCACGGACAGCTCGTTGCGGCCTTCGCCCCACTGCTGACCGGCGGCCGGCGGCGCGGGCAGCGGCACGGTCGGAGCGGGCAGGCCGACGATGCTGGCCCCCGATTCGCGCTGGTACAGCAAGCTCGGCAAATGCCCCTCGGCCTGCCCCGCCGGCGGCAGGGAAAACTTCCCGAAGCGATCGGTCCAAGGCCAGCCGCCGAAACGTTGTTCGTCCAGGATCCAGTGGACCTGAGTGCCCCCGGCCGCGGACGGCTCACCATCGCCGGACGGCTGAAAGATCATCGTCAGCGAGAACGACTTGCGGCTCTCGGCCGGATCGCCCTTTGCCGACTCGAAGGTGCCCTGGTAGGTGACTTGAGTGCCTGCCGGCGGGGCGGGAAAGGCGGACAGGGCCGACAGCAGCAGCAGGGTGCAGGAGGCCACGGGCATGAGTTGTCCTTTGAGCGAAGAGAAGAATGGAACCGGGTGAGGGGAGGGCGGGGACGGAGGGCGGGAACGACCTGGCGGCGGGCGCTGCCTGGGTCGCGTGCGAGTTTCCGGATTGTACCGTCGGGCGGCGGGTTTGGCGAGCGTTCGGAGGCCGGCTCAACTGTCGTAATAGTGATTCTGGGTCCGACGGTCGTAGCATGGGCTTCCAGCCCGTGATCCCGCACCGACGGCGATTTCGAGATCTCTTGACCGCCGCCGGCATTCCACCAGTCGTCTTGTGCAACGCCTGCGGCGTGAAGACGGTAAATCCCTGGAAACGCTCGCCGACCGCGGCTGGGCCGCCCAGCCTGATTGCAAGTCCCAGCGGCGCTCTTGACGGCCCGGCGGAAAGCATTAGAATTGCTGATATTGAGAATTGATCTCAAAAAATCCCGCCCGCTTCGGCCCGCCTGCCTTGGAGTTCACGCGAACCATGGGCTGCTCACGCCAGACGGTGATCGCCACCCTGCCATCGACCAGCGACCGGGAACGGATTGAGCTGGTCCTGTGCCATCAGCCCGGCCAGGCCGCTCGCCTGCAACTGCGCCAGCAGTCGTGGGGCGACGGCGTGGGCTGGTTCACTCAAAGCAGCGTCGAACTCGAGCCGGAGCAAGTCACCGGGCTGAAACTGGCGCTCGGGCCCGTCGGGCGAACCGGCCGAGGTATCTCGCCGGCCGTCAAAGCCGCACCCGTGCTGCGGCTGGTCCAGGCGGACTCGGCTTGACGAGGTGATTTTTCTTGCCTTCAGGACGGGTTCCGGCCCCGTCTGGCTGAGAGGCCCGCGGACCAGCATTGCCAGGGTTGGGGCGTCGTCAGTGGCGCAGCACCGGTCGGAGATTGCAAATTGCAAATTGCAAATTGACAACTGACAACTGACAACTGACAACTAGCCAGCCTGTGAAGCGGCGGAACCGCCGACGGCCGACTGGGATTCCTGCTGGCGGAGCAGCTTGCTGATCTGGTCCACTCCGTCCTGTTCTTGCTTGAGGATGTCTTCCAGGAACACGGTCAGAGCTCGATCGTCCTCGCACAGCCCCAGCGCCTCGGTGTACAACTGCACGGCCTTCGATTCGAATTCCAGGGCGTGCTGCAGCATTTCGGCCAACTGGTGCGATTGGCGGATCGGCGCTCGTTCCACCGTGGGCACTCCGCCCAGGGCGACGATCTTGTCGCCGACCAGCCGGGCATGGCCAAACGATTCCTTGGCACTGTCGAAGAACATGCCGGAGAACACTTCGCGCCACAGTCCGGTGACCAGAAAGCCGGCCTGGGCGTACTGGGCCACGCCGGTCCATTCGTGACGCAGGATCTGGTTCAACTTCTCGACGATTTTCAGATTGTCCATGGGGTTACTCCCTTCAAGTTCGGAAAACAGATTCAGCTAAACAGTCTTCCCTGCGGCTGCTCGGCATCCGGCGCCCGCAGTTGCAGGTGATCGTAGGCCTTGGCCGTGACAACCCGGCCGCGCGGCGTGCGAACCACCAGTTCGCTGCGCAGCAGGTACGGTTCCACTTCGTCGCTCAGCGTATCGGTGGCACAGTTCATCGTGTGAGCCAGCGCCTCGACGCCGGTCGGCCCGCCGCCGAAAACGCGGATCAAGGTGGTCAGGTATTGCCGTTCCAGGTTGCCCAGCCCCAGGTGGTCGATGGCCGCCATTTCCAGCGCGTCGAGCGCCACGGGGCAGGTGATGCGGCCGTCGGCGCGACTCTCGGCAAAGTCCCGCACCCAGCGGAGCCGGTTGTTGGCCACGCGGGGAGTGCCCCGGCTGCGGCGAGCGATTTCTTCGGCCGCCGCCGGCTCCAACTGCACCTGCAGCTTCCGCGCATTGCGACGAACGATCTCGGTAATCTCCTCCAGCGTGTAGAACGACAGCAGTTCGCGCAACTGAAACCGGTCCCGCAAGGGCCCGGACAGCATGCCGGCGCGCGTGGTGGCTCCGATCAGCGTGAACGGCTTGAGCCACAGGTTGTGGGTCCGCGCGTTGACGCCGTCGCCCAGCACGATATCGATGCGGAAATCCTCCATCGCCGTGTAAAGGTACTCCTCCACGGCTCGCGGCAACCGGTGAATCTCGTCGATAAACAACACCGACCGTTCTTCGGCATTGGTCAAGTACGGGACCAGGTCCTTGGGCGCCTTGAGCACCGCGGCGCTGGTCAACTGAATCGCCACGCCCAGTTCCCGCGGGATGCACAAGGCGAACGTGGTCTTGCCCAGCCCCGGCGGGCCGTCGAACAGCACGTGCCCCAGCGCCTCGCCCCGTTTCTGAGCCGCGTCGACCGCGATCCCCAGCCGCTCCATCACCGCCCGCTGCCCCACCATGTCACTCATCCGCTGCGGCCGCAAATCGCGATCCACATCGTCCGCGTCGTCGCTGGGGGTCAGGATCGGTTGCCGAGCCATCGTGGGGGTGCACCCGCCAAAAAACCTGGAAACTCGCTACCCGGCAATATAACAGAGTCAGCCAACCGGCGGCACCCGAGTTGCCCGGCCACCCGAACCCCAGGCCTGACAACTGACAACTTCCTCACCCGCCGCGGCTTTGCTGATACACGGCCTGCAGCAGCGATTCCACGTCCTTGAACTTCTTCTTCGTGGCCAGGACGGTATCCAGCAGTTTGCGCGCGTCGGACTCGGAGTGTCCCAGGCTGCAGAGCGCCTGGTAGGTTTCGCGGACCACGTCCACTTCCACGTCGGGAGCTTCGGCCATTTCTTCGCCGACCAGCAGAGCGAAGCGAGACATTTTCCGGCGCAGCTTGGCGATGATCCGTTCGGCGGTGGCCGGGCCGATTCCCGGCAGTGCGGCCAGCCCCTTGGCGTCCTGTTCCTCGATGGTCACGGCCACTTCCCGCACGGGGCGCACCATGGCTCGCAGCGCCTTGCGAGCGCCGACGCCGTCGACCGAGCAGAAAAGTTCGAAGAATTCGCGTTCGATCGGGCTGGTAAAACCGACCAGCCGCGGCAGAACGCGGCCTTGGGTCGGGTTGCCTTCCAGGTACTGCAGCGTATGCAGGCTGACCGTCTCTCCCAGCCGGGACTGGAGCTGGCGGCGGGCGAATTCGGCGATCAGCACCTGGTATTCGAACGCGTCGACGGCCAGCGTCACCTGGTCATCGCTGACGGACTGCAACTTGCCGGTGATCTTGGTGATCAGATAGCGTCCTTTCGCTTGAACTTCGCAGGGGGGCGTACTTTCAGCGACTCGATTTGGGTGTTCTGGTACAGGTGGCACAAGGCCAGGGCCAGCGCGTCGGCCACGTCGGGCGGTTCCGGCGGCTGGCGGAGGGCGAATTCGCGGCAGATGGCCCATTGGACCTGGCCCTTGGGCGCTCGGCCGTTGCCGGTCAGCAGTTTTTTGACGTGCGTGGCTCCGTAGTGGAACAGCGGTATCTGGGCCTGGGCTGCCGCCAGGCAGATAACGCCTCGAGCGTGTCCCATCAGGATGGCCGTCCGGGGGCGGTCGTAGTGCGAGTAGAGTTCCTCCAGCGAGATGGCCACGGGCTGAAATGTCTGCAGCACCTCGACCAGGCCGGCGTGGATCTGTTGCAGGCGGCCATCCAGTCCCCGACTGGCGGTGCCTCGAATCACGCCCGCCTCCGCCAGCCGGATGCCGCCTGGCACGACTTCCACGACGCCATAGCCCGTGACGTTCAGGCCTGGGTCCACGCCCAGGATCCGATCTCCGGCAGCGAATGCGTGCATGTCCCGGGGGGAGCCGCGCGGCGGACTAATCGCGCCGCCAGCCGGTGCCTTCCTTGCGATCTTCGAGCGTGATTCCCAGTCCCGCGAGGCCGTCGCGGATGCGGTCGGCCATGGCAAAGTCCTTGCCCTTGCGGGCGGTGGCCCGCAGTTCGATCAGCAGCTCGACCAGTTGCCCGGCCAGCTCCTGGTCCGCTCCGCCCAGCGTCTTCGGCGGCGGCTGGCGGAACAGCCCCAGCAGGGCCGTCAGCTCGCGAAGCGTGGCGGTGCCGCGTTGAAACTCGGCCAGGGCCCGTGGCGAACGCTGCCCGGCATCTTCCAGTTGCTGCTGGTCGCAGGCCTTGTTCAGCGTCCGCACCAGGTCGAACAGGTCGCTGATGGCGGCGCCCGTATTGAAGTCGTCGTCCATCTTGGACAGAAAGCTGTCCCGCTGCCGCTGGACTTCCCGCAACAGGCTGCTGTCGCCCGCTTCGAGCTGGCCATCCGCGCGGCGGCCAATGACCGGCAGGTCGTAGAACGACTGGCCCGTCACGCGCTCGTAACGTTCGCAGAACCGGTGGAAAGTTTCCAGGCCCGTCCCGGCTTCGGCGATCCCTTCCTCGCTGAACACGATCGTGCTGCGATAGTGGGTCCGCAGCAGAAAGAACCGGATCCGCTCGCCGCCTTGGCGCTGGATCAGTTGAGCCAGGCCGCCGGCGCCCTTGGAACGGCTGATCTTCGTCTCGACGTTCCCCGCGCTCTCCGGCGGCTGGCCGCTGCCGGTCGCCTGGCCCGCCTGGTCCCGCTCCCGCTCGGACCGGCCGCCCACCTTGCCGGCCGCGGCGGCCTGCATCAGGCCGTTGTGCATCCAGTACTTGACCATCGGCTGGCCGTGGCAGCATTCGCTCTGAGCCAGTTCGTTTTCGTGATGCGGAAAGACCAGGTCGAGTCCCCCGCCGTGAATGTCGAACGTCTTGCCCAGCAACCGGCGGCTCATCGCCGAACACTCGATATGCCACCCCGGACGGCCCGGCCCCCAGGGACTGTCCCAACTCGGTTCGCCCGGCTTGGCCGATTTCCAGAGAGCGAAATCGCCTGGCGATCGTTTCCGGGCCGCCGCCTCGCCCCCTTCGCCTTGCTGGCTGTCGGCCGAGCGGTTGCTCAACTTGCCATAGTCCGCGTCGGCCGACACATCGAAGAACACGTCGCCATCGACCGGATAGGCGAAATCCCGCTCAATCAGCTCCTCGATAAAGGCGATGATTTCCGCGATATGTTCGGTGGCCTTGGGCATGTCGTCGATCTGGTCCACGCCCAGGGCCCGCAGGTTGTGCAGATAATCGGCCGTCATTTCCGTGGCCACCTGCTGCATTGGGATGCCCCGCAGGTTGGCCTGCGCGATCAGTTTGTCGTCGACGTCCGTGATGTTGACCACCCAGCGCACGTCGAAGCCGCAGTAGACCAGGTAGCGCTTGATGGTATCGAAGATCACTGGCCCCACCATGTGGCCGATATGGGCTTCCTTGTAGACCGTGGGGCCGCACAGATAGATGCCCACTTTGCCCGGCTGGACCGGTTCAAACGGTTCCTTCGCGCGGGTCAGCGTGTTGTAGACGCGGATCGTCATGGTCGTGTCTTGCCGGCGCGAACCGGCGGGTGTCTGCGAGGTGTGCGAGGTGCTGGCCATCGGTGGGTGGACGAAAGGGAAAAAAGGGGGTGAGTGGAAATCCAACGCTCAGCTCGGATCGGGAGTCTCCGCAGCCACCGGGCGCGAGTCGGCGGACCGTTCCAGCAGCACGACACACTGGGCCATGATCGCTTCCCGGCGGCCGACGGGCCCCACCGCCTCGCCCGTCTTGGCCTTCAGCCCGACCTGCTGGGGCGCGATGCCCAGCACGCCGGCGATCCGCCGCTGGATGGCGTCGGCGTGAGGCCGCAGCCGAGGCCGTTCGGCGAACACGATGCAGTCCAGATTGACGATCGAGTAGCCCAGCTCGGCGATGGCTTCGGCTACCTGCGACAGCATCTCGGCCGAGTCGCGACCCTGGTGCCGGGCGTCGGTGTCCGGAAACCACTGGCCGATGTCTCCCAGCGCGGCGGCCCCCAGCAGGGCGTCCGTCACGGCGTGCAGCAGTACGTCCGCGTCGCTGTGCCCGACCAGACCCTGGTCATGCTCGATGCGCACGCCTCCCAGCGTCAGCGGCCCGCCCTCCGCCAGGCGATGCGTGTCGTGGCCGATGCCAATCCGTAGTGTCGACGTGGCTGCATCCTCCGTGGTTGGCCCGTATTTGCCGGCCCGTATTTGCCGGCCCGTGTGTTTTGGCCCCTGTGCGGTACCGCGGGCTTCGCCGGTTCACCGTCCCGCCGCGGCGGATTATAGCCCAAGGGGCCGGGACCAACAACGCGAGCGAACCTATCCGGCGGCGGCGGGCGGTTCTATAATCCTGCCATCATGGGAGTGATCGAAGTCAGAGGACTGGCCAAGTCCTACCGGGTCTACCAGAAGCGCGAGGGCCTGTTGGCGTCGCTCCGCGGCCTGTTCCACCGCGAATACCGCGAAGTGCGGGCCGTCCGCGGCATCGACCTGACGGTCGATCAGGGGGAATTCGTCGCCTTCCTGGGGCCCAATGGAGCGGGCAAGACGACCACGCTGAAGCTGTTGTCGGGCGTAATCAGCCCCTCGGGCGGCTCGGCCACCGTCCTGGGCCACGTGCCTTGGAAGCGGGAAAACGCCTATCGCCGCCGCTTCGCCCTGGTGATGGGGCAGAAGAACCAGCTCTGGTGGGACCTCCCGGCCCAGGAATCGTTCCGCCTGCACCAGCAGATCTACCGCATCGAACCGGAAGCTTTCCAGCGGTCGCTGCGGGAACTGACCGAACTGCTGGGGGTCGGCCGTCTGCTGGCCCAGCCGGTCCGCGAGCTGTCGCTGGGCGAACGGATGAAGATGGAACTGACCGCGGCCCTGCTGCACTCGCCCGACGTCTTGTTCCTGGACGAACCGACGATCGGCCTGGATGTGGTCGCGCAGCACAACATCCAGCAGTTCCTCAAGTTTTACCAGGAGAAACGGCAGATCACGATCCTGCTGACCAGCCACTACATGAAGGACGTGGCCGCGCTGTGCAAGCGGGTCGTCATCATCGCTCAAGGCGCGATCAAGTACGACGGATCGCTGAGCGGCATTCTGGACCGGTTCAGCGGCCACAAGGTGATCACGCTGCTGTTTGCCGAGGATCAGCCGGTGGAGGACCTGGAACGCTTCGGCACGTTGCTGGAAATCCAACCGCCCAAGGCGCGGCTCCGCGTCCCGCGGGGCGAGGTGGCCCGGATCCTGGCCGCGATCCTGTCCCGGCATACGATCGCCGACGTGGCGGTGGAGGATCCGCCGCTGGAAGAAGTGATTGCCGAGATGTTTTCGCAGGTCGATGTGGAATCCCCGCCCGGCGAATCCGCGGCGGCAGGACTGCAGCACCGTTAGGAGACCCCTGCCCGGCATGGTCGCAGGCATGTACGCACGAGTTGCCGTCTGGTGGACGATCCTCCGCATCGCGCTCGAAGAGCGGCTGGTGTACCGCGGCGACTTCGCGCTGGGCACCCTGATGCGGTTCCTGCCGATCGTCACGCAGTTGTTCCTGTGGTGGGCCATCTTCGAATCGATCCGGGACACTCGCGGCGTCGCGGCCGGCGAGCCGGTCGAATTGGCGGGCTTCCGCTACACCGACATGGTGGCCTACTACCTGCTGGTGATGGTGGCCCGAGCGTTCTCCAGCATGCCCGGACTGGCCTCGGGCATCGCCCTGCAGATCCGCAACGGCGAGATCAAAAAGTACCTGGTGCAGCCGGTCGACCTGCTCGGTTTCCTGCTGCTCAACCGCGTGGCGCACAAACTGGCCTACTATTCGGTCGCCCTGGGACCGTTCGCCCTGGTCTTCTTCCTCTGCCGCGACTACTTCCAGACCGGCTGGCTGGACGCCGGCACGATCGCCGCCTTCATCGCGTCGCTGGTGATGAGCTTTTTGCTGGGCTACTTCCTGGAAGCAGCGATCGGGCTGGTCGGCTTCTGGTTCCTGGAAGTCAGTTCGCTGCTGTTCGTGTACATGCTGCTGAGCTTCTTCCTGTCCGGCCACATGTTCCCGCTGGACCTGCTGGGCGAGCCGTGGCGGACGCTGGTGGAAGTGCTGCCGCTGCAGTACCTGGCCTACTTTCCGGCGGCCGTGTTCTTGAAGAAAGTCACCGGTCCCGCACTGGTGCAGGGTCTGTGCCTGCAGGCGGCCTGGCTGCTGTTCTTTATTTTTCTCTCCCGCTGGCTGTTCCACCGCGGCGTGCGGCGATACAGCGGGTTTGGCGGATGAGGGAGCAGAGCTTGAACGAGCAGCCGTCCTACGTGCAGGTGTTCCTGACCTTCGCCCGCAACAGCCTGGTGCGGGACATGACGTTCCGCGCGAACTTCGTGATCCAGTGTATCTCGTCGATTTCCTGGACAGCGATGAACGTCGGCCTGTACGTGCTGATCTTCTCCCACACCCAGCAGATCGGTCCGGGGACGGGCTGGGCCAAGCACGAGTTTTTCGTGTTCCTGGGCACGACGATGCTGGTCAACAGCCTGGTGCAGACGTTCTTCATGCCCAACGCCGAGGAGTTCAGCGAGTTGATTCGCACCGGCGGCCTGGACTTCGCCCTGCTCAAGCCGATCGACACCCAGTTCCTGATCTCGCTGCAAAGGGTGGACTGGTCCAGCCTGTCGAATCTGCTGGCCGGCGTGGCGCTGATCGCCTACAGCCTGGCCCACCTGATGACGCGGTCGGTCAACCCGCTGCCGCTCAGCCCCTGGTCGCTGCCGCTGTTCCTGCTGTACGTGCTTTGCGGCGTGGCCATCATGTACAGCCTGATGCTGTCCCTGGCGGCGACCAGCATCTGGCTGGGGCGGAACCAGACGCTGTACAACTTCTGGTTCTACATCACGAATTTCGCCCGCTATCCGATGGAGATCTATGGCGATTGGCTGTCGCCCCTGCGGATCCTGTTCACGTTCATCGTGCCCGTGCTGGTCGTGGTCAACGTGCCGGCCCGCGTGCTCGCCCAGCCGCTCTATCCCGAACGCAGCCTCGACTGGTGGCTGGCCGTGTTCGCCCTGGTCGCCACGATCGGCTGCCTGCTGGCCTCAAGATACATCTTTCAGCGAGCGCTACGGGCCTATCGCAGCGCCAGCAGCTAGCCGGGGCTTGGAGTTGCCAGTTATCAGTTATCAGTGAGAACGTATCCGTTCGCGGCGTTCTGGCGCGGAGATTGTCGTCAAAGACTCAATCTACATACCTGGCTCCCAACCCGCTTCGAGGTCGTGCAGCTTTTCATTCGTTTGCCAGCAAGATTCAGGATTTTTTGGGCGACTATTCGATCCGGAATCCCGACCGGCTTGGCAAACCCCATAAATCACTTCTGGCCCCCTCCCCGAAGCCGAGTAGGGGGCCAGAAGTGATTTGTGAGGCTGGCGCGGCCGTTTAGCTCCAAAATGCGTACGGAACATAAGTAGCCTGATCGAGAACCCTCAATACTCGACCAAGACCACACTGTTTTTAGCAGGCCACGCTCCGCGAGATGAGCCTTCCGACCGCCGTCTGAACCATCCGCCGCGGCTAGTGTCCAGCCGGACCTTCGGGTGGCGCACGCCCGGGCGCTCCTCAACGACCAATGGTGACTCCCTGCGACAGGAGACGTCGAGTCTGCAAGGGCTCGTCACGCGGAGCGTGATGCCTACTTTGCCGGAGTCTTCCATCCTGCCAAATCGACCCCAGAGGTCAATTGTCCGGGCGCTCTTCAACGACCGATGGTGACTCCCTGCGACAGGAGACGTTGAGCCTGCAAGGGTTCATCACGCGGAGCGTGATGACTACTTTGCCGGATCTCCCCATCCTGCCAAATCGACCCCAGAGGTCAATGGTCGGCGCAGACCAGATTGTGCCTCGGCTCCGATGATGCCGGGCCCCTGGATCACGTCTCGCGGCCCGGTGCTACGATTCGCCAGACGGGAAGACTTGCGATATACTGGTCCGTTTCCCGCCGTCTCCCCCAGGCCCGCCGGAACTCGCTCATGAAACTCGCGTTCAGCAGCAACGCCTACATGCACTTCTCGATCGAGGACACGATCCGCAAGATCGCCGAACTGGGTTACCAGGGGATCGAGATCCTGGCCGATGTGCCTCACGCCTGGCCCGCGTTTCTGCTGGATGAACGCAAGCGGTCGATCCGCGAGCACCTGGAGCGGTACGGGCTGATGATCTCGAACGTCAACGCCTTCATGATGAATGCCGTCGGCGACCCGCGGCAGCCGTACTGGCATCCGGGCTGGACCGATCCGGACCCGCATTACCGGGCCATTCGCCGGGAGCACACGCTGCGAGCGCTGCGGCTGGCTCACGAGCTGGGGGCGCCGCACATCACGACCGAGCCGGGCGGGTTGCTCACGCCGCAGCAGTCCTGGGACGAGGGGGCCCGGATCTTCTACGACGAAATCATGCCCTGCGTGGAGCTGGCCGAGAAGCTGGAAGTATCGTTGCTGATCGAGCCCGAGCCTGAACTGATGATCGAACGGTTCGACCAGTACCTGGAGTTTGTCGGCCCGATCCAGTCGCCGCGGCTGGGGCTGAACTTCGACATCGGGCATGCCTACTGCGTGGGCGAGGATCCGCAGCACTGGGTGGCGAAGATGGCGCCGCATACGCGACACTACCACCTGGAGGATATCGCCGCCACGCGCGTCCATCGGCACCTGATCCCGGGGCAAGGGGCGATCGACTTTGCCGCCACGCTCGACCAGATCGCTCGGACGCGGTACGACGGCTGGCTAACGGTGGAACTGTATCCGTACATCGAGAGTCCGGACGATGCCGCTCGGCAGGCGCGGACGTACTTGCTGGACGTGGCGAGCCGACTGGGAATGTCGCTGGAGTGAGCCGCCCGAAGCTGGAATCGAGAAACGCCCGCTGTGACTGACCCCTCGCCCCATCCGTCGTCCGAATCGCGGCCCGCGCCTCCAGCGGGCCAGCCGGCCCGCGTGCTGGACTATCTGCGGCTGCTGCGGATCCCCAACGTGTTCACCGCCGTCGCGGATGTGACGATGGGGTTCCTGGTGGTGCACGGCGGCCTGCAGCCCTGGCCCGCGTTCGCCTGCCTGGTGGCGGCATCGTGCCTGCTGTACCTGGCGGGGATGGTGTTGAACGACGTGTTCGACATCGAAGTGGACCGGCGGGAGCGGCCGGAGCGGCCGTTGCCGTCGGGCCGAATTCCGCTCGGCCGCGCTCGCTGGCTGGGGCTGGGGATGCTCGGCGGCGGCGTGCTGGCGGGAGTG
>JAGFJK010000348.1 GCA_024102795.1 Pirellulaceae bacterium | reverse complement strand
CGTTGCCGATCGGATCGAGATCTGGCTGCTGCGGGAACTGTTGCGGAAACCCGCGCGGCAGCGCTTGGGACCGGAGCTGCACGAGGCCGTGGCCCGCATGCTGGCCGATCCCCAGGCGCGGCGGGCGGCGCGGCTGCGGGCCGTCGCGCTGAGTTGGCGCGAGTTTCAGGACAGCTCAGGACGGTCCGCGCCCGCGTCGCTGGGCGGTTACCATCGTCCGCCTTCGTCGGCGGACCGCGGGACGCTCGCCAGGCTGTGGTTGGAACAGCGCCGCGTCGGCGTGGTGGTCGCCGATCTCTGGGAACTTGGGCAACGCGGAACCGACGCCGCGGATTCCGAGCGGCTGCGGCGGATTGCCAGCTTCTGGGGAGCACCCGAGTCCGATTACGGGTTCGGCCCGCTGGGACCTTACCGGCGGGCGGACGACCTGGACCGGTTTCTCGACCCGCCGTTGTCTTACCCGATGCGATCGGTGGCCAATCAATGGCAAGCGGACTGGGAACACACGGCCGCGCGACACTTCGGCGGCTCACAGGATGACGCACGATGAACACGGCTTCAAACAGCACGCCGGCCACACTCCGGCCAAGATTCCGTCCGGGCGGTTATTTCCTGTTGGCGGTCGTCCCTCTGATCCTGATCGCCGTTTGGCTGCTGGTGGCGGCGGTTCAGCAGCAGCAAGCGGCGGCGAGCGTCCGTGCGGAACTCGAGCGCCTGAGGGCCGCGGGGCGACCCGTCGACAATGGTTCGCTGCAGCGGTGGTTCGCCCAACATGCGTCGCGCGAGGGGACGCGAAGCTGGCACGAGCTGCTGCGCCTGGTCGCCGCGGCTCCAGCCCGGCCCGGCTCGCCGAGCGACTTGCCGTACCTGGGCAACGCGCAGCCGCCCGCCGAAATCACTCCCGATGGAGCGTGGGACGACGAACCGGCGGTTGCCGAGTTTCTGCTTGCCATGCGGCCCGTCATCCAGCAGATGCACGCGGCGGGCCAGCACCCCGCGCCGGTCTGGCAGCCGGTGGAGTTTCGAGGCTACGAGACGCTGCTGGAGGAATTGCAAAACTCGCGGCAGGTGGTTCGACTGCTGCAACTGGAGGTCGAACATGCCGTGTATCGGCGCGACGCCGAGCGGGCGTATCGCGCGCTGCGCACCATGGAGCAAGCGGCGGCCCAGTTCGACTGGCAGTTCTGCATCGTCGGCGAGCTGGTGCAGATCGCCCTCCGCGACACTCACCGCACGATGATTCTCCGCTGCCTGGCGGTCGATATCTGGGATCCGGAACAACTGCGGGGCATGGCCGAACAGGTGGGACCTCCCCGCGAACTGGCCACTCGCTGGGCCAACGTCCTGAACGGCGAGCGAGCGTTGCTGCTGTCGTCGCTGGAGGACTCCAAATTCTGGCTGACGGACGAGTCGCCGTCGGCCCTGAACCACTGGGTGCTGCGGTTGCCTTCGACCCGCAACCAGCTTCTGGAGCAGTTTCGCGCGCTGGACGGGCTTGCCGCGGAAGATCCCGCGACACTGGCGCGGCGAGCTGACCAGTGGGAACGCGACCTGGCGCGGGAGTCCGGTGCGCGCAGATCGTTGCTGCGGTTACCGGAACGCCTGGAGCTGCATCTGCTGCCGGCCATCTCCGGGCTGGCCGGTGCGCTGGAGCGGGACGAGACGTCGCGGCGCTTCACGCTGACCGCCCTGGCAATCAAACAGTATGAGATGTCCGCGGGCGATTGGCCCGAACAGCTCGAACAAATCGACCAGCTTGAGGCGTCTGGCCTGCGTACCGGCGAACGTCGCACCGTGAGTGGGGGCGGGTTCGGCTACGAGCGTCATGGGTCCGAGGCGCTGCTCTGGTACGTTCCGCCTGCCGCGCAAGGCACCTGGCCGCCAGGCCCCGCGCCCCCCATCCCGCAGGTCCCGCGCCACGCGGTGCTGGCGACGATCCGCTGAGCGGAAAAGGTGTCCGGTACCTTTATGGTTGACTGGGTAATTTGCGATTGAGACCCAGGCTGGCGCCCGGCGATCGTCACTGGGGTTGTCCGCCAGCAGGCACGCCTCCGGGAATCAACCGTTGCACCGCCGTCTGCTCTTGATCGGCCAGCGGAGGCACGGCAAAATCGGTACCCTTGCCTGGTGACGTGACCTGACGGGCGGCGAACGCCGATGGCCTCGGCTGCGCTTCTGACAGACGCTATCCGCGTCGTCGCCCCTTGTCGGTCTGCCCTGGCGAGCAACGCCGAGACGCTCACGGGGCGTCAACGCCAAATTACCCAGTCAACCATAAAGGTACCTGACACCTTTTCCACTGATAGGATGCCCCATGGCGAAAGGACGCCTCGATCACCAGCGGAGCAAACAGAAGAAGCTCCAGCGAAAGCGCCGCCGCGAGCAGAAGCAGAGTCGCAATCCAGCGCCGCTTGCGCACCGACCACCTTCCGAGCTGACCGTTGCCTTGAACGAGGCGTACGAGTTGATTGACTCGCGCGACTACGCCCAGGCGGAGCAACTGCTCACGAGCCTCTCGGAATGGCATCCGGGCAGTCCGGCACTCGTCGAAGCTCAGTTGTCCTTGTATCTCGCAACGAAGAATCACGAGGGCGCTCGCGAGGCGTCGGGACGTCTGGCGCGGCTGGCTCCCAACCACCCCGACGCTCGTCTGATCTATGCCCAGGAGTCGATGTTGAGCGGGCAGTTCGCCATCGCTCTGGCCAACTATCGCTTGTTTCTGGAACGTTGGCCCGACCATGCGCAAGCCAAGGCGGCACAAGACGCCGCGGCATTGCTGGAACCGGAGTGCCGCGTCGCCCTGCGAGACATGGGAGTTGGCGAGGAGGATCTGGGCCCGCTGATCTTGCATGACGAATCCCTGGTGTGTCTTCACCTTGGCGAGTTCCGGGAAGCGGCCGAGAAGTGCTTGAAGCTGTTACAGCTCGTGCCCGGTTTCACGTCGGCCAGGAACAACTTGGCCCTGGCGTACTTTCATTCGGGCAAGACCGCACGGGCGGTCGAGGTCGCCGAGGAGACCTGCCGGGGGGCCCCCGACAATCGCTACGCGGAGGCCCTATTGGGCAAGCTCCGGTTCCTCGGCGGGCACGAGGCCGAGGCACATGCGATTGCGGATCGGCTGGTCGCCACTCCACCGGCGCAGCCCGACCCGCTGGCTGCCGCCATGGAATTGTTGAGCTTTCTGGGCCGCGACACGGACGTTCTTGCGCTGTTCCGGACAGTGGACGATCTCAACTCAATCGATCGCCGCGGTCAGGCCAACCTGCTGCATTATCTGGCGGTGGCTCAGTGCCGGCTGAACGACGAAAAGGCGGCGCGAGCTTCCTGGAGGCGGGCCTTGCGGGCCATGCCAGGTCACGGCGAAGCCCGCGAAAACCTCGCGGACCTCGATGCGCGTACGGGCCATGCCCCGTGGCCGGCATCCCTCACGAACTGGATTCCGCGCGGCGTCCTCTTGCAAATCGCCAGCGACAAGAGGTTACGGAGCCCAACGGGCCGGCTCCCGCTCAGCGAGTCCTATCCCTCGATCGCCGCGATGATTCCAGCGCTGTTGGATCGTGGCGATCCGGCGGGAAGGGAATTCGCCGTGGAGACGGCCTTGGCCGACGGGTCGCCCGCGCTGCTTCAGGCGCTGGAGCGATTCGCGCTCGGCTCGCGCGGCCCCGACGGCATGCGGCTCGAAGTCCTCAACTCCCTCTGCCAGAACAATCAGGTGACCAACGGACCGCATCGCTTCTACAGTCGCGGCGAGTGGATTACGGTCAAACTGTTCTCGGCGGAGGTTACCTGGGAGCCGCGGCCAGGTTCCGCTCGGACCAAGGATCTGGCCGAAGTCGGCTCCGCGGCGTTGCAACGAGGCGACTTCAAGCTGGCCGAAGACACCTTCAACCAGATCCTGGAGCTGGAACCAGACAACCGCAGCGCGGCGTACAATTTGACGGTCGTCTGGATGCAACGCGACGGCCGGTTGGGGATGCGGCGCGCGAAGGCTTGCCTGGAGCAAATGCTCCAGCAGCATCCCGACTACCTGTTTGCCCCCATCGCCTTGGCTCAGTTGGCCGCGGCCGAGGGCGATTGCAAGCGGGCCGGAGAATTGCTGGAGCCGATCTCGGACGCTCGGCGTCTGCACGGTTCCGAGGCCCTCGCCCTGTTCACCGCGCAAGTTCACATTGCCGTCAAGCTGCGCGACCTCACCGCGGCAGAACAGGCCTACTCGATGTTCGTGCAGGTCGCCGAAGATAACGATCCGCGCGCGGCTCAGCTTCGTCAACTGATCGACAAGGCCGCCCGCCCAGCAAAACGGAGTCGTCTTCTCCCCTGGGGCTGGTAGCCACAGGGAAAAGCAGGGAAAAGGCACGCTTCCCGGAATCGATCGTTACACCGCCGTCTGCTCTCAATCGGTCAGCGGAGGCAGGGCGAAATCGGTTCCCGTGTCGGGTGACGGGCCGGCGAACGCCAATGACCTTGGCTGCGCAGCTGACGGACGCCATCCGCGTCGTCGCCCCTTGACGGTCTGCCCAGGCGAATTTCGCCGAGACGCGCGCGGGGCGTCAATTGTAAATTACCCAGTCAACCACAAAGGTACCGGACACGTTTCCCAAGTCGTTGGAATTGCAATCGCGGAAGAATGGTGCGGCTTGGCACTCGCGAAGCGACTGTACCGTTAGCGTATCGTGCTCGCATCGACCGACGCGCCGTCAGGCGATTCAATCGGTTTCTCCCAGAGCCGGTCCCACTGAGCCGTCTCCCAGTTGTCGCGGGTCACGTACGATCGGACCAGCATGCGGTCGTTGTCGGTGCCGGGGCGGTCAATGATCTCGACATACAGAAGGCCATGAGCGACACCAACCGGTTCGCCCTTGTGGAGCTTGGAAGCGCCGGCGTCATCGGGGTCGAAGTTGTCGATGCCGTCGACATGAGGACCAATCCGTTTGCCATCCCAGCGACGGTGCTTTGGGGGCGAGCCGTGGGTGTGGCCACTAAAGATGGCAACCACGTTGTAGTCTCGGATCGCGTCGTAATAGGCTGCGAGATCCACAGCCGGCCAATCGTATTCCGGCGCATCCAGGTGCAAGTGGTGAGAGATGATCACCGGTCGGCCACTGTCGCCGACGTGCTTAGCGAGATCATCCCTGAGGAACTCTAGACTCGCACGAGGCGCGTAGTGATGATCTTCTCGCCGCTGCTCGCCCTCGCCGACAAAAATCCCGACGTTGATCAGATGCAGCGGTCCCCAGTCCCAGGAATAGTGCAGACCGTTGCTTGAGACGTTGACCAGGCCCGGCCGTTTCTTGTTCCGTTCGATGATGGCGTCGACAACGAACGTGTCGCCTTGAGGGCCGTCATGGTTACCGTGTATCTCGTACACGGGTAGTGGAATCCGCCCGTCTTGCCCGGTGAGACCGTAATCAGCCAGGAATCGTTGCCACTCGAAACGCTGCATGGAGGGGTATGGGCCGCCGCTCTTGTCGAGACTGTCGATCAGGTCCCCAGTATTGATCAGACCGCGCAGATGGGCCGCAACGGTGCCACCACCCATCGACTTGGGCAACTCCGATCCAGGCAGGGCGAGCACGCGATTTACGAATCCGCTGTTGGCCTGCTCGGACAGTGGGTCGAGTTTTGTTGGTTTGTCGGCGTGCTCGGCCAGGTACTGAGGATCGCCACAAACAAGGAAGGAGATTCGGTTCGCGGTAGCGGTGGGAGCGTCGTCACCCGGTGTTGGCGCAGAAACAAACAAGCACCAGAGAATCAGAAAAGATCGGGTCATGGACGTGGAAAAGGCGAGTACCACCCATGGACGTGCAAAAGGTGAACATCGCCGAGACGCACACGGGGCGTCAGCGGCAAATTACCCAGTCAACCATAAAGGTACCTGACACCTTTTCCGAAGAAGAAGTACACCCCACTGGATTCGAACCAGTAACCTTCGGTTCCGTAGACCGATGCTCTATCCAATTGAGCTAGGGGTGCAGCGAAGGTTGTAACTCCCGCCAACCGTGCAGTTCGTGCTTTTAGCGGTTGGCCGCCATGCTGTCAACGGCCGCGACCGTGTGCCCCGCGAATCGACTGGAAGCCCGCCAAACAACAGTTTGCCAGGCCACGAGACCTCTCGCGGTGTGCTGGTACTCGTGAGCCCAATGCTCCGGCCTGACGGTTATTCTACCGCTTCCACCCCACTTGGCAACCGGACTGCGGGCCAGCAGTGGCAGGCAAGGCGACAACCCGACATAATGTCACGCTGCCCGACGCAATGCGAGGCAGCCCGACGCCGCGCAAGGCACCCCGAGGCACCCTGACGCAACGCAACGGCTGCGCCGACGCCCCGCTCACCCAATCCAGCTCCCGATGTCGTCCGCCCAGGAAGCGCGAATGACGAGCAAACTGCCGGCCAAGGGTTCCGGAGAATCAATGCGGAGCGACCAGAAAGGAGCCACCTGCCCATGATCCGCGGCGTGCATACCATGTTCTATTCGTCCCAGGCCGACGAGCTGCGGGCCTTCATCCGCGACAAACTGGGCTTTCCCTGGACCGACGTCGGCGATGGCTGGCTGATCTTCGATCTGCCCGCCGTCGAAATGGGCTGCCACCCGGCCGAGGATGCCGACGGCAGCCGTCCGGGGACACACTACGTCTCGTTCTATTGCGACGATATCCAGGCCACCGTCGCCGAGCTGCGAGCCCGCGGAGTTGAATTCACCGACAGCATCCGCGACGCCGGTTATGGGCTGGCCATCCACTTCAAAATGCCTGGCGAGGTGCTGGTCGAGCTGTATGAACCCCGCTATTCGAAGGGCCCATGACGGCCGTCAGACCAGCAGCGGGGGACTCGCGCCGAACCTGGTTGCGCTGGCATCCCCGAAGGTCGGTGCGGGGGGGTGGTAATGCCCCTCAACCCATGGCATACTACGTCGTTAGGGGACCACCGATCCCCACTTGCGCAGACCGTGGTCCACGGGCGGTCCGCAGGGCCGTCGCGCGGGTGCCCGACTGCAGTGCCAGGTGCCCGGCCAGGACAACTTCGTGCCATCGCAAGAGCCGCGACATACTGCCGCTGGTTGATTGATTTGGACACGCTACGGGGGGATTCTGAATGAGCATTAAACTGCTGATTGCCGACGATCACGAGGTGGTCCGGTGCGGACTGCGAAGCCTGCTGGCCGACACCGATATCGAGATTGTGGCCGAGGCGACTTCGGGTGAAGAAGCGATCCAAAAGGCCGTCAAGAGCAATGTCGATATCGTGCTGCTGGACATCCGCATGCCCGACGGAGACGGGCTGAACGCCCTCGGCCGGCTCAAACTGGATCGCCCCGACTTGCCCGTGCTGATGCTTTCCACCTACGACAATCCAACCTACGTCGCTCGCGCGGTTGCGCTGGGAGCGGCCGGCTACGTGTTGAAGGGTGCCAGCCGGGAGGAACTTTTGGATGCGATCCGCAAGGCGGCGGCGGGCGAAAGTGCCTGGACCCGGGACGAACTGCGGCGAGTGACCGGCGCCCTGGCCACCCCGCGGTTGAACGCCGACGTCGAAGTGCCGCTCACACAGCGCGAAAGCGAGGTCCTGCGGCAACTGGCCCTGGGGCTGACCAACAAGGAGATCGCGCAGGCCCTGCAGATCAGCTACGAAACGGTCAAGGAGCACGTGCAGCACATCCTCCGTAAGGTGGGCGTGTCCGATCGCACGCAAGCCGCGGTCTGGGCCGTGCGCAAGGGGCTCGTGTAGCCCGCCATGAGCAAGCCGACTGACATTCGGATCCGGCAGGCAACCGCCAGCACGACGCGGATCGCCTATCGCACTCCGATCAAGTTCGGGGGCCGGGTTGTCAACGACGCGGTGCTGCTGGATGTGGCGGTCGATGTCGAAACTCGCGACGGGCGCCGCGGAAGCGGCCGCGGGTCGATGCCGCTGGGCAACGCCTGGTCATGGCCCAGCCAGCGGGCCAGTTCCGAGCAGACGTTGTCCGCCATGCGAACGTTCGGCGAGCGTTTGGTTGATGCGGCCAACGACTGCCCCGAAACGGGTCATCCGCTGGAACTGTCGCACCTGCTGAGCGCGTCGCACGCCGGACTGGCCGCCGAGGTGACGGCGGCCGCGGGGCTGGTCGAGCCGATGCCGCGGCTGGCGCAACTGGTTGCCGCCAGCCCGCTGGACGCCGCGCTGCACGACGCTTACGGCCGGACGCTGCAGGCCAACAGCTACGACCTGCTGGGCCGCGACTTTGTCAATCGCGACCTGGCGCACTATTTGACCGCCGAATTTCACGGCGAGTACCTGGATGCCTACACGCTGCGGCAGCCCAAGCCTCGCATGCCGCTGTACCATCTGGTCGGAGCGCTCGACCCGCTGAGCGACTCGGATGTGACTCAGCCGATTGGCGATGGGCTGCCCGAGTCGCTCGGCCAGTGGATCCCGGCCGACGGCCTGACGCACATGAAAATCAAACTGGCCGGCGACGACCTGGCGTGGGACGTCGAGCGGGTGGTGCGCGTGGATGCGGTCGCCACCGAGGCCCAGGCCCGCCGCGGCTGTCCGCTCTGGTGCTACTCGCTGGACTTCAACGAACGCTGCGGCAGCGTCGACTACGTGCTGGAGTTTCTGCGGCAATTGGAGCGGCAAGCGCCCGCCGCCTTGGAGCGGGTCCAGTACATCGAACAACCGACGCACCGCGACCTGCGCGCGGGCGGTGCCAGCCCGATGCACGCGGCGGCCGCGATCAAGCCGGTTGTCATCGACGAATCGCTGGTGGATCTGGAGAGTCTGCTGCTGGCCCGCGAATTGGGATATTCGGGCGTCGCCTTGAAAGCGTGCAAGGGCCACGGTGAAGCGCTGCTGATGGGTGCCGCCGCGCAGAAGTACGGCATGTTCCTCTGCGTGCAGGACCTGACCTGCGTCGGCACGTCGTTTCTGCACTCGGCCAGCCTCGCCGCCCGCGTGCCGGGGGTGGCCGCCATCGAGGGCAATGGCCGGCAATACTGTCCCGCCGGCAACCGGGGCTGGGACCAGCGCTTCCCCGCCATGTTCGAGATCACCGACGGATCGGTCGGCACCGGCAGCCTGAATGGACTCGGCCTGGGCTTCGAATAGTCGCCTTTCGCTCCGCGAAAGCAGCGCCGTAGCGGGAATCGGCCCATTGTGTCGTGCCCGGACGTGATGGAGGACCAAACGTGATGCTCGCTACTTTCGCGGAGCGAAAGGCGACTATCTCGCTACTTTCGCGGAGCGAAAGGCGACTATCTCGCTACTTTCGCGGAGCGAAAGGCGACTATCTCGCTACTTTCGCGGAGCGAAAGGCGACTATCTCGCTGCTTTCGCCCAGCGAAAGGCGACAAAAAGACCCCGCAACGATCGGGGCAGTTGACCGCTGCGGGGCATTTGTCCGGGGTTGCCGTGAGCAACGCACCGTACGGCCGGATTCTACCACAAGAATGGAGCTTGCAAAACTCCCCAGAAGCAGAGTGTGCGGGATTCCTCACGTCACACCAGCAGCGACCGGATCACCGACCCGTGCACGTCCGTCAGCCGGAACTCGCGCCCCTGGTAGCGGTACGTCAGCCGCTCGTGGTCCAGACCCAGCAAGTGCAGCACGGTGGCATTCAGGTCGTGGACGTGGACCGGGTCCTCGGCGATGTCCATGCCGAGGTCATCCGACCGGCCGTAGCTTACCCCGCCGCGGACACCTCCGCCAGCCAGCCACATCGTGTAGGCATCCTTGTGATGGTCGCGGCCGGGAACCGTGGTACCGCTGGAGCCGCCGCCTTGCCGTAACGGCGTGCGGCCAAACTCCGAGCCCCAGACAAGCAGCGTGTCCTGCAGCAGGCCCCGCTGTTTCAAATCCTGGATCAGCGCGGCAATCGGCTGGTCGGTGTCGCGGCACTTCTGCGGCAGGCGCGTGGTCAGGCCGCCGTGGTGGTCCCAGTCGGAGTCGTACAATTCGATCAGCCGCACGCCGCGTTCGACTAGCCTGCGGGCCAGCAGGCAGTTGTTGGCGAACGAACCCTGGCCTGGCTGGGCGCCATACCGTTCGAGCGTCTGGCGCGTTTCGCCGCGTAGCTCCATCAGTTCGGGCAGCGACGCCTGCATGCGGAACGCCATCTCGTATTGCCGGATGCGGGTGGCGATTTCGGGATCGCCGGTGGCTTCCTGCTGATACTGGTTGAGTTGCGCGACCGCGTCGAGCACCTGCCGTCGATCGTCGCGGTTGTGGCCCGCGGGACTGGACAGAAACAGCACCGGATCGCCCTGCGTGCGGAACTGAATCCCCTGGTAGATGCTGGGCAGAAATCCGGTGGACCAGAGGCTGGTGCCCGCGCCGCCGGGCGGCCCGCTGACCAGCACGACGTAAGCCGGCAGGTTCTCGTTCTCGGAGCCCAGTCCATAGGTGACCCAGGCGCCAAAGCTGGGCCGGCCACCGCGACCGAACCCCGAATGCAGGAACATCTGGGCCGGCGCGTGGTTGATCTCGTCGGTATGCAGCGAGCGAATCACGGCCAGTTCATCGGCAACGCCGCCCAGGTGCGGCAGCAATTCAGATAGCGTCTGCCCGCTGGCGCCGTGCCGCGAAAACTTCCAGGGCGAACCGGCCAGAGTGGACGTCTTGCCGATGAAAGCGAAATCACGGCCCTTGGTGATTTCGGGCGGGCACGGCTGGTCGTGCCGCTTGACCAGTTCGGGCTTCTCGTCGAACAGGTCCAGGTGCGAGGGGGCCCCGATCATGTGCAGGTAGATGACGTGCTTGGCGCGGGGCGCGAAGTGCGGCTGGCGGGCTGCCAACGGATTGTCGGCCCGCTCCGCCGCTCGGACGGCCCGGACGCCTCCCAGCAACTCGGCCAGGGCGATGCCGCCCAGACTGAGCCCCGCGCCGCCCAGGAACGTGCGCCGGCAGAGCGCGCCGATTGCCGGACTCGATGGCGTGGTCAGCTTACAATTCCGATCCATGATCAAACACTTTCCGACCGATTATCCCTTGGTGATGGTTTCGTGCAGGTTCAGCAGAGCCGTGGCCACGGCGTGCCAAGCGGCGAATTCTTCGGGCGAGATGCCGTCGGGCGGCGACTGATCGCCGAGTAGCTGCCGCGCACGGGCTGGTTGCTGGCGATACGACGCGAGTTGCCCGGCGTGGAGTGCCTTGAGCGTTGCCAGTTCCCGTGCGTCCGGCTGGCGCGCCGTGCAAAGGCGGAAGGCGTATCGCAGCCTCCCCTCCAGGTCGCCCCCCGGATGTTCCTCGAGCACCCGGCGGGCCAGGCCCCACGCCGCTTCGACGTACACGGGATCGTTGAGCAGCGTGAGCGCCTGCAGCGGCGTATTGGTCCGCGACCTTTGCACGGTGCAGGCCAGCCGGGCCGAAGCGTCGAAGTTCACGAAGCTGGGATAGGGAGCCCCGCGCTTCAACACCACGTAGATGCCGCGGCGGAACCGTTCGTCGCCGGGGCTGGTCACGTACTCGTAGGCCGTGCCGCCCACCTTCGTCCAGACTCCCGCCGGTTGAAAGGGACGAATCGGCGGACCGAACTGTGCGAGACTCAGCAAGCCCGCCGCGGCCAGCGCGTGATCGCGAATCATCTCGGCATCCATCCGCAGCCGCGGTCCGCGGGCCAGCCAGCGATTGGCGTCGTCCATTTCCAACAAGCGGGGAGTGATCCGCGACGCTTGCCGATACGTGTCGGACAGCACGATGGTCCGCAGCACGTGCTTCATCGACCAGCCGCTCTCGACAAATTCCACGGCCAGCCAGTCCAGCAGTTCGGGATGCGTGGGCGGCGATCCCTTGACCCCAAAGTCTTCGACCGTCTCCACCAGGCCTTGACCAAAGATCTCGGCCCACCAGCGATTGACGGTGACGCGGGCCACCAGCGGATTGGCCGGGTCGACCAGCCAGCGGGCCAGGGTGAGCCGGTTGAGTGGTCCGGGCGGCAGCGGATGCAGCACGCTCGGCGCGGCCGGTTCGAGCAGTTCGCCCGGCTGGCGGTAGTCACCGCGCTGAAAGATCGCCGTCTGTCGAGGCCGATCCAGTTCGACCATCACCAGCGTCGTGTCGGGAGCCAGTTGCTGTTGCTCGCGCTGCAGAAGCTCGGCCTGCCGCTGCAAATCGCCGAGTGCCACGTCGCGTTCGGCCCGAAATTGCAGCAGGCTTTCGCGCTGCTTGCGAGTCCACTCGCCGGCGGGCACGCGGACCGCGGCCGCGACCTCGGCCGGCACACTGTCCGCTTCCGGGTCGCCGGTCACCGCCGAGAAGCGGAGGCGGCCGATCGTGCGCGCCGCACCGTACTGCTGTTCCAGCCGCAGAGTTAATTCCATGCCGGCCGAGGCATCCAGCGGCTCCTCCAACAGAAACAGTGCCCAATGCGGCCGGCCGAACTGCGGATTGATCGCCCAGCCCGACTTGGGATCTCCGTCGATCGCGCCGCGGACATCCCAGCGGGCCTGCGAGAAATCGGCCGTGGCCGCCTTCCAGCGCAGCGGCCGCGGGCGGTCCGCGGGGTCCGGGCCGACGACTTCCGCCGTGAATTCGTTGAGGATAAAGTTGGGCCGCCGCGCGTCGCCGCGGCCGGGCCCCTCGCCGGGCAAGGAGTGGTGAGTCAGCGCGTCCAGCCGCAACGCTCGAATCCCGGCGTGCCCGGCACGAACCCGCACCGTGTACACGTCACGCTCCGGCGGATCGTCGCCCACCAGCAATACCGAGCCATCGTCGAGCAACTCATACGAATCGGTGGTGCCGGTCGATTCGAAGCTGACCACTTCCAGCGGATGCGTCTGCGGCGACTCACCGAGGTCCGCCGAGACTTGCCCGGCCCAGGTCTCGAGGTCCGACGCGAGCTGCTCGCGCCGCTGGTCCTGCTGGTGCCGAATGCTGGCCAGTTGCTGTTCGAGCTCCCGCCGGCGGGCGTCGCGCCGCGGGTCGGGCAGCGGCAGACTCGGACCTCGAAAGGCGATCGAACTGGGAACCTTGGGATCCTTCCGTTCGGCTTCCGCCTCGGTATTGTTGAAAAACGCCAGCAGGCCGTAATAGTCCCGCATCGTGAACGGATCGTACTTGTGATCGTGACACTGGGCACATTCCAGCGTCGTGCCCAGCCAGACGGCACCCGTCGTGTTCACCCGGTCGATCACCTGTTCGATCCGCGTTTCCTCGGGCAGCGAGCCGGCTTCGACGTTCGTCGGCGCGCAGCGATGGAACCCCGTGGCCACGCGCTGGTCGATGGTCGCGCCGGGCAGCAGGTCGCCGGCAAGCTGCTCGATCGTGAACCGGTCGAAGGGCAGGTCGTCATTCAGCGCGCGGATCACCCAGTCGCGATAGGCCCAGATGTCCCGCAAGTCATCCCGCTGAAAGCCGTGGGAATCGGCATAGCGGGCCACGTCCAGCCAGGGACGAGCCCAACGTTCGCCGAACTGCGGCCGGCGAAGCAGATCGTCCACCAGCCGCTCGTACGCCCGCTCGGACGGGTCGGCCAGAAAGCGGTCGACTTCCTCCGGTGACGGAGGCAGTCCGATCAGATCCAGGAACACGCGACGCACCAGCACGGCGGGTTCGGCCGGCGGCGAGGGCTGCAGACCCTCCTGTCGCAGTCGCTGCCAGACGAACGCATCGATCGGCGTGCGCGGCCCGCTGGCGGCGGCGGTCCAGCCCGCGGCCGAAGGCCGGGGCACGGCTGGCCGGACCGGAGCGACATAGGCCCAGTGGCGAGTCGGCTGGAACCCCGCGGGCCAGTCCGCTCCCTGTTCGATCCAGCGGCGCAGGGTGGCGATGTCGCGCGGGGGCAGAGTATCGCCGCGAGCCGGCATCACTTCATCGGCACCGCGAGGCAAGGAGATTCGCCGCAGCAGTTCGCTTTCCGACGGCTCGCCGGGAGCCAACAGCCCCGATTCCAGGACCGCGTCGCGCTGGTCCAGCCGCAGGTCGCCCTCCTGTTTCTCCGGGCCGTGGCATTCGATGCAGGCGCGCTTCAGAATCGGATACACCTGGCTAGCGAAATCGACTCGCGGCTCGGTGCGTCCCTCGGCACTCGCTCGACCCGGCAGTGCCGCCAAGAGAAGCACCGCAACCAACATCGCGGCACGACTCGGAATAAGACCGGAAATCCAACCCGACGATCGAACAGACACCCCTGTTCCTCCCTTGTCACTCGACGTTCACCAGGGACCTTCATTCTGCTCGTCGTCCGGTTCCAGTGCCAGCCCGCTCCGGCCTCAGGCAAAGTCCGGCGGTTCTTCGCAGGGCAATACCAGGCGATAAGGGAACAGCTCGCGGGACCGCGTATCGAGCACCGCGTAGTAACCATGGAGTACGGCGTGAACCACCACGAAGTACCGTTGGCCCGGCGTCATCCGTAGCGGCTGGCTGCCATCCCACGGCAGAATTCCCGCCGGCGTCGCCGCCAGCCACTGGTGATAGTGGCCGCCCAGCAGGATGCGGGCGGGCGAGGCGGCGAAGATGCGGGCGATCTTCTCCGGCGTGTCCGGCGGCCCTTCGAAGTACCACAAGTCCATCACGTCATAGGGATTCAGCCAAGGCTCGACGTGCGTAACCAGGCAATCGCCGACTTCCAGTCTGGCGCGCAACGATGTCATGTAACGCATGACCAGCGGACTGTAGTGCCCGCGCAGCTCATCCGAGGGCTGCCAGGCCAGGCCGAAGTCGTGATTGCCCCAGACTCCGATCGCGCCCGCCTCGGACAGCAGGCGACACGTCTCCTCCATCCGCTCGCCGCTCGCCACCAGGTCGCCCAGGACCACGATCTGATCCACGGCGAGCCGTCGCAGCGCATCGAGTGCCTCTCGCAGCGCGTCCACCTGCTCATGGATGTCGGCAAGCAGACCGAGCTTCATCGGAGTCTCGCCAGTTGAGTATGGTCCTCAATGTCGCCTTTCGCTCCGCGAAAGTAGCGCTTGCCAGAGAAGAGTCACACTCCGCCAAGACAGTGCCACTCAGGCTGTTGTGCAACCGCTTCCGTAGTACATTATGTAGCCCTGGGCGTCGGCAAGAAAGGATCTTACGCGGAACTCCCTCGCTGACGCTTCGGGCTACAAGGACATCGCGACTTCCGAACTTACGTTGCGGGCTCCATGCCGCAACGACCTACATCCAAAGTGGCGCGTTCCAACCAAGCATCCACACAAGGAGGGGCGATCGTGACTTGGACGCTGCGGCCTGACGACGCGCACAATCGGCGGCTGGTCGCCAACGTGCATCCGGCGGACTGGTCGAATCCGGAGCCGGCCGCGCGCTACAACCTGGTGGTGCTGGGCGCCGGAACGGCGGGACTGGTGGCCGCGGCCGGGGCGGCCGGACTGGGTGCCCGCGTGGCTCTGGTGGAACGCGGACTGCTGGGCGGCGACTGCCTGAACGTGGGCTGCGTCCCTTCGAAAGCCCTGCTGCGGTCCGCTCGCGCC
>JAGFJK010000338.1 GCA_024102795.1 Pirellulaceae bacterium | reverse complement strand
CGGACGACGCCTGGTGCCGCGCGAGTTGCTGGTCCTCGCGCCGCAGCAGCCGAGCGGCCGCCACCGGAATCACCGTCACGGAAACCACCAGCGACAAGGCCACGGCGGAACTGATCGCCAGGGCAATGTCGCGGAACAACTGCCCCGCCTCCTCCTGCACGAACAGGACCGGCAGGAACACGGCCAGCGTGGTCAGCGTGCTGGCCACCACCGCGCCCCAGACGTCCTTGGTGCCGCGCACGGCGGCCGTGAACGGCGGATCGCCCTCCTGGTGGTAACGATAGATGTTCTCCAGCACCACGACCGCGTTGTCGACCAGCATGCCCACGGCGAAGGCCAGACCCGCCAGGCTGATCACGTTCAGCGACCGCCCCAACTGCTGCAGGATCAGGAACGTGCCGATGATGCTGATCGGAATCGCCACGCTGACGACCAGCGCGCCGCGGGCGAACCACAGCCCGGCCGCCAGCACCAGCAGCAGCGTGAGCGCGAAGAACCAGGGCGAGATCAGGATCGCGGCCAGGGCCGAAGCGGCCAGCAGCGGCACCACCAGCAAGGTGCGGACCCCCAGATGCAGAAACAGCATCAGGATGATCACGGTCAGCGAGCCGCCCAGGATGATGTTTTCGTTGACCAGTCCGACGGCCGAGTAGATGTAGTCCGTTTCGTCGTAGACCTGCGTCAGCAGCAGTCCGCGACTGGCCAGCACGCCCTCGTTCAGTTGCCGGTTGGCTTCCTGCAGCCCGGCCATCACGTCCAGCACGTTCGCTCCCGTTTCGCGGACCGCGTTGACGGCGATGGCCCGCGTGCCGAAGCGGCGGACAAAACCGTCGGGCTTCTTGTGCCCCATCCGCACCTGTGCGACGTCGCGGACCAGGACGGCGTCGCCGTTATGCACGGTCAGAATCTGCTGCTCGACCTGCTCCGGCGAGCGGAATTGGCCCAGGGTCCGCACGACGTAACGCCGCTTGCCCTCCCACAAGTCGCCGCCCGACGTGTCCTTGTTCTGCGCCCGCAACGCGTTGCGGACGTCGGTGATCGTCAGTTCGCGGGCGGCCAGCTTCTGCGGATCGACCACCACCTGCAACTCTTCCTCCTCGCCGCCCATGACGTTGGCGTTCGAAACGCCCGGCACGCGTTCGAACTGAGCTTCGATCACGTCCTCGCAGAAGCGGCGCAGTTTCGGCACGTCAATCTGGTTGGGCAGCAACTGCTCGACTTCCGGATGCTCGGCGGCCATTCGCCGCAAGCGCAGTTCGGCCAGGCCCGGATTGTGCGATTCGCGCACCTCCTGCAGCTCGTCCCGCAGTTCGGGATGGGCCTCCTGGAAAGCCGCGATCTGCTCGTCGGTGGCGAACCGCGCGCTGAGGATGAACCAGGCGATCGGCCGGTCGGACGAGCTGCTGGTGGAAATCACCGGCTCGTCGGCGTCTTCGGGATACTCGGAAACCTGCTGCAGGCGGCTGTTGACCTTCAGCAACGCCTCCTCCATGTTGGTGCCGACGATGAATTCCAGCGTGATCGTGCCATTGGAATCCATGCACTCGGACGTCATCTTCGTCACGCCCTCGACGCTCTTGAGCTGCTCCTCCTGCTCCTGGATGATCTCCCGTTCGATCTCCTGAGGGCTGGCGCCTGGCCACCTCGTTTCGATGCTGATGGTGGGAATCTCGACTTCGGGCGTCAGTTGCATCGGCATCCGCAACAGGGCCACCACGCCGAACAGGGCCAGCAGCAACACGCCGACGGTGACCTTAACCGGATTGCGGACGAAGGCTTCGATGGGATGCATGAAGAAAGCTCAAGCAAAGGGAGGATGCGGAGTGGAAGCGCGGGGGCACTGCCTGGCCCGGTGAAGCGGGTTCTACTTCGCGGGCGCGTCGCCCGCCGACGGCAAAATGTTGACCGGCTGGCCAGGCCGTAATCGCTCGTTGCCGCGCGTCACCACCTGCTCGCCCGCGGCCAACTCGCCCTTGACCTGAATCCAGTTTCCGTTGGCCGGGCCCAGTTCGACCGCCACCGGCTGCGCGGTCGGCGGCTGGTCGGTCATCCCCGGCCGGACCACGTACACCAGCGGCGCGGGACCGCCCAGCACCAGCGCGTCCTTGGGCACCATCAGCCCCTCGCCCGGCGCGCCGCCCACCGCGAAGGTGACATGCGTCAGCATGCCCGCCTTCAGCGCGTGGCCGTCGCCTTCGCGAGGATTCGGCAGCTCGATCACCACCGGGAAGGCTCGCGATTGCAGATCGGCCTGCGGCACGATGCGGGTGATCTGGCCGGGATACGTCCGGCCCTCGTGAGCGGCCACGCGAATCCCCGCCGACAGGCCCAGGCTTAACTGCGAAATGTACGACTCGGGCACCGCCACGTGGATCTCGACCGGATCGAGCTGAATGATCTCCGCCACCAGGTCACCCTCCTTGAGCCACTGGCCGACTTCGGCCCGCTTGGTGACCAGGTAGCCGTCAAACGGCGCGCGGATCGTGTACTTTTCCCGCCGATCCTCCAGCCGGTTCACCTCCTCGGTGGCCATCGCCAGCCGGGCCTTGGCCTGAGCGATCTGTTCCCTGCGCGGCCCGGCCAGGACCAGGGCCAGATTCGCCTTCCGCTCCTCGACATCCTGGTCGGCGGCCACCTTGGCCTGCAAGGCCTCTTCATACTCCTCCCGCGATGCGGTGCGCGACGAGTTGAACAACTCGCGAGTTCGCTCGAATGCCGCGTTGCGATACTCGCGCACCGCTTCGGCGCTGGCCAGTTGCGCCCGGGCCCGATCGATCTCCTCGGACCGCGAACCGGCCAGCATCTCGTTGTATTCCTGCTGCCGCAGATCCTGCTCCGCCCCGGCCGCCGCCACCATGATGTTGATCGTTTTCAACAACAACTGCACGATGTCCTGGCCCGCGCGGACCGGATCGCCCTCGTCCACCAGCACCTGCTCCACTCGACCGTCCACCGCGCTCCCGACCAGGCTGCGGCGCCGCGGCATGACCGTTCCCAGAAACCTCTTCTGGGACGAAGATTCGGCCACCGTGACCCGCTCCACTTGCACCGGCACGACCGCCGTGGCCTGCCCCCGCGAACTGGCTGGCTGCCCGACCGCGGACAGCGTGAACACCAACATCGCGAACCATAACCTGCCGTCGCGCCCGATTTGCGTTCCAGTCCTGCTCATCTGCGGACACCCTTTACGGAAGACACACTTTCCTCGACCGGCCCGTCGCTCGCCGCCAGGTTGTCGCGGACCACCTGCAGCAGCGACTTCAGCGTCTCGAGCTGCTGGCTGGTCAAACCGGCCGTGGCCCGATCCCGCACCCGCTTGGCACAAGCCACGATCGTCGACCAGACCGGCTCCGCCTCGTCCGTGGGAAAAATCAGCTTCTTCCGCCGGTCCTCCAGACAACTGTCGCGGCGAATCCAGCCGTCCCGCTCCATCCGATCCAGAATGCCCACCAGCGTCGGCGGCTCGATCCCCATCCGCTCGGCCAACTGCGTCTGCGAAAGCGGCCCGTCCAGTGCCAGATAGCCCAGCGTCTGGCACTGCCGGAACGTGATCCCGCAGGGAGCCAGCTCCTCGTTCAACACCCGCTGGTACAGGTGGGCGGCCGAGATCACCCAGTAGCCCACGCTTTGGTCAAAGTCGTATTCCAGCACGCGCGAACCTCCAAATAGTTAGCGAGCGAACTATTAGAGTATTATCGCCTGCGTGGCAGGTCAAGCAAGACCGGACGGAGGAATTGCGGCACAGGCAAGGGGCGGCACAGGCAAGGGGCGGGCGTCAGCCCGCTGTTTTTCTGCCCCCGCCGGGATCAATCGTCCCCAGCGGACAAACGGTCCCCGGTCGGCCAACAGGCGATGCGGAGAAACCAAAGTCCTTCTGGCTCCCTACCCGCTTCCGGGGAGACCGTGCAGCTCTTAAGTTTCTTCGTCGTCAGAGTTTAGAGCGTCACAAGTGCGTCCTCGGCGTTCCCGTACGCCGAAGGCGTTCCACAAGGCGCCTTGTGCAACGCCCGCGGCGTAAAGACAGCGCCCGAAGTCGAAATGCGAGGACTCTTGAACGATTCGTCCCCAAACTGTGGCGGCTCTGGCAGCCTACTTTCTGCCCTTGCGCTTGTAGTCGACCACGTTCCAGGCCAGTCCCAGCCTTTGCATCAGGCGGATCGTGAGGAACGTCAGGTCGAATTCCCACCAGCGGTGGCCGTGCTTGGCCATGCGCGGATAGGCGTGGTGGTTGTTGTGCCAGCCCTCGCCGTACGTGATCGCGGCCACCCACCAGTTGTTGCGGCTGTCGTCCGTCGTCTCGTAGTTGCGATAGCCCCACATGTGACTGGCGCTGTTGACCAGCCAGGTCGAGTGCATGACCAGCACCAGCCGCAGGAACAGACCCCAGACCAGCAGCGAAACGGCCATCGGCCAGCCGCCCAGCACGTATCCCAAGGCGACCAGCATACTACCCAAGGCGAACTGGGCCGGCAGGAAAGCCGCCGACAACCAGCGGATCCCCCGGTCGCTGGCCAGATCGGGCGCCCAGCGCTGGATGTGAGCGTCGTAGTCGCGGCCGTGCATCAGATAGGCCATCCAGAACACGTGGCTCCACCAACTGCCGTCGCGCGGCGAATGCGGATCGCCTTCCTGGTCGCTGTGAGCGTGGTGCTTGCGATGATTGGCCACCCAGTCGATCGGGTTGCCTTCGCCCGACAGCTCGCCGATCAGCGCCAGCAGCCAGCGAACCGGCTTGTAGGTGTCGAAACTGCTGTGCGTCAGCAGGCGATGGTAGCCCAGGCAAACGCCAATGCCGCCCGTCAGCCAGTGCAGCACCAGCACCGCGACCAGCGCCTGCCAGGTGAAGGTGAACGGCGCCGCGAGCGCCCCCGCGTGCAAGATCACCAGCCAGCCCACCACCGGCCAGTTGAAACCTTGCGACATGCGGATCTCTTTCTCGGTCCGCACGACCTTCGCATTCGACTCGCCCAATTCCGTATCGGGCGCCAACGCCTTGGCGACACCGCGAGCCAGCCCGGTCTGAGCCGCTCGCTCCGCCGCGAGCCGCTTGCGCTTGCCGACCGGACCCGATTCGGTCTGACTCGAAGAGTTGGAACGGGCCGCAGGAGTCGATGCCATGATGCTATGCCTTTCTGGGCGGCGGCGTCGCTGGTGACGCGGCAAGCCCGCGATTTTCCACTCCACTCGACCCGCACCCCCGTGGTCGCGAGTCCCGGCTACCTGCCGGTCGAGCAGGGGATTGTAGTGCATATCGTCGCGGCAAAGGTTCCCGCTATGTCTGGGCAATGTAATAGTTGTGTAATAGTTGCGGCGGCCAGGGCCTGCGGCCGTGAAAATCCCCTCTGGCAGCGGAAGTCGTGCGGCCTTTGGGTTGTGGTGCGTCCCAGGCGGGTGGCGAATTGTCATCGGGCAGGATGTCGAAAGAAACAGCGGGCTGACGCCCGCCGCTCGCCTGGACCGCGCAGACTACTGAGGATTCGATGGCAGAAACCACAGCGTCTCGGCCTGCCACTGATTGCCCTGCTTGACCAGCGTCGTCAGCACGCTCCCATCCTTGCGCTTGACGGTCGCCCTCAACTGGCCGTCGACCTCTTCTTCCTGCACCTCGTGAACCAGCTCGTTCAGCGACACGGGAGGCAGGTTCTGACCCAACTGCTCCACCAACTCCGGCGTGATCTCGTCCCGCACCGATTCGGTGAACAATCGCCGCAGTTCGTCCACCTTGCCGTGCCGCAGCAGCACGTACTGGTGCGAAATGGTGTCCCTGGGCGTCCCCAGCAGCGACGCGGCCATCATTCCGCCACCCGGCCCTCGGCCTTGCCTCCCGGTTGTCTCCTCTGGCTCGTCTCCTGGTTCCACTGGCAGCTCGGAAGTCGTCGCCGGGTCGTACGCTCCCGGACCACTCGGCGAGCGGAATCCGGCCGCATCGCAGCCGGCCAGCAGCAGCAAAGTCAGCGGCAGCAAAGTCAGCAAGGCCAGGAAACAACGCGGCATACGGACGGACTCCCATCAATCGAGGATCAGAACCTGGCGGTCACGGATCAAGCCTGGCCAGCGTTTCCGCCGCCTGCTGTCGGGCCGCGGCCAGCACGCTTTCCAGCGTCACCGGGCTGCCGCCCCGCCGCTTGCTCTCGTCGGCCGCCGACATGAAGGCATAGATCTCCAGCGTCTCCGCTTCGCTCACCGGCGGCTCACCGGTGCGGAAGAACTTCACGATCTCCACCACCAGCGGCTTGTAGCCACCGTAGGCGCCGATCGGCTGGACCGCCTTCTGGCCGAACGCCAGTCCGCCGTAGCCGCTTTGACCTTCGCGAATCCCGCGAAAGCTGCCGATCCGGCCGCCTTCCCACAGGCCGACCACCACGTCCTGGTTTGGAGCCGCCACGCGAGTCACCTGCTGGCAACCGGTACCCATGCACGTGAACAGCGTTTCCACGCCGTGAATGCCGTACCAGTACAGATCCGGGTGCGTGGCTTCCAGCGAACAAGGGCTGTGAGCTTCGCAGCCCAGCACCTTGCCGATCGCCCCGCCGCGAATCTGCTGCGCGCCTTCGGCGAACCGCAGCGACGACGACGAAAACACCGGCACCTTGTACTTCCGCGCCGATTCGAAGATCGCCACCGCGTCGCCGAGCGACGCCGCGATCGGCTTGTCGATAAACAGCGGCTTGCCCGCCCGCATCACGGGCAAGGACTGTTCCAGGTGTGGACGCCCGTCGTTCGTCTCCAGGAATACCACGTCTACCACTTTCAACAACGCATCAATCGACGGCACGATCTCCACGCCCATCGCCTCCAGGTCCGCCGTGTACTTCGGCACCCGGCTGACGCTTGACTCAATGTCCGGACTCCCTTTCGGATACGCCGCCACCACTCGGCAGCCGGCCAGCTCCGGCGGCGCGTTGGGATCATTCAGCAGCTTGGCAAACGCCGGAGCGTGCGACGTGTCCAGCCCGATGATGCCGGCCCGCAACTGCCGGGCCTCCTGTCCAAGCGCGGCGGCACTCGAAACCGACACGACCAGACAGGCGACCGCGGCCAGACAGGCCAGCGTCCAGGCACTCGAACCAGACAGCGTTCGCTGGTGATCTTTCATCGCGTTTCCCTCAAATCGATTGAATAGTTTCGCTGATCAGGTACGCACACGCGGGTTATCTACTTTCGAAGCGCCAGTTCCCTCGCTGACGCTTCTGGTTAACAGGGAACTCGTACCTCGGTTACTTCGCTTCCTGCTTAGTCTTACATGGCTTCGGTGAGCGCTCGCCCTTGATATCCCTTTGGCTCCCTCCCCGGCTTCCGGGGAGGGCTGGGGAGGGGCTCTTTTGCATCTTGTTTGGGCGCAGCCGGCACCCGATGGAATCACCTCACACCTGTCGCACTCAAGAAGCCAGATCCTCAAATGATGTTCGACTCGTCCGAAATCCGCGTCCCGCGCGTGGCCATGTGCGAATTGAGCGTCTTGCTTCATAGTCCCGCAGGCCCCTCCCCAACCCTCCCCGAAGCGGGGAGGGGGCCAGAAGTATCGTGAGGGGTGGCTCGGCGAAGTCGAGCTGACCATTGGCTCGTCATCCCAAGTTCCATTCCGCAAAACAACTAATAAGCTGCACCATCTCCTTCCCGGGATGGGGTGAAGTTATTGTGAGGCGGGGCTCGGCGACTTCGAGCTGACCGTTGGTTCATCATCCCAAGTTCCATACCCAAAAAACTTAAAAGCCCCACGTCCTCCATCCAGAATGGAGCCGCTGGGTTTTCGATTGTGTCCTCGTTGCTTGCTGACGCTTTCCCGCTACTCTAGCTGTTCCAGCAGCCAGCCGGCCGTGTCCTGCGTGGACCGCTCTGCCGTCAGCCGGATTTTCCGCTCGGCCTGCTGCTGTTTGTAGCTGGCCAAGGCAGGCGAGTAGATCCGGCGCAGCGCGGCTTCGTCCAGCAGCCGGTTCCAGCCATCGACCAGCCCGCTGGCCAGCAAGGGCGTCGGAGCGATCGCGGCGGCCAGGTCGCACAGGTCGCCGGCGTCCAGGGCGCCGGGCACCACCACGTCGTGCGGGATGTACACAAACGGGCTCTCCAGCACTTCACGGTAACCTGCCAGCCCGCCGTGTGCCACCACCGCCCGCAACTGCGGTTCGTACAACGCCGCCAGCAGCGCCAGGATCCCTCCCAGCGGTTCGCTCTGCCGAGGCCGACGGTCGATGTCCCACGGCACTTCGAATTGGGTCTGGCGCGGATTCGGTTCGGCCAGCGAATCCCCCCACACGGCTAGGCGGCCGGCGTCCAGTTCGTCCCGGCCGCGCAGGTACGCCAGCACGCTGCGCAGGTCCCGCAACCGGGCACCGACCAGCGTGCCGTCCAGCATCAATGCGGTCGAGGAGAGCGACGTGGCGGAGCTCTGCCGAGAGCGGCCGGCATCCGGCTGCGTCTGGCCCGTCCCTCTCAGATCCGGCAGACAAACGGCAACTTGCCCAGCCAGCAATTCAGCCACCTGGCCCGCCCGCTCCGCCAGCAGCCGCCGCTTTCCCTCTTGAGCGACCAGCACCACGACCGGCACCCGCTGGCTGTTCTCCCGCCGGGGCAGTAACAAAACCAGCGGCACCGAAATGCCCGGCTCGACCTCCAGCACAAGCCGCTGTGCCGTGCAGCCGTCCGGCAATTCCGCCAGCGGCACTGGGTCGCCCGCTCGCGGTTCCTCGACCGGGCCGACCGGACCGAGCGCCCGCTGCCAGCGTTCCGCCAACAACATTCGCCGCGCGTCCGCCGGCCGGTCCTCAAGCTCCGCCCGCAGCTCGGTCAGCCGCCGGTCCACGTCGCCGGCCAGAACCTCGTGCAGCCGAGCGGGCTGCAGCTCGTCGCGCGCCGCGTCGGTCAGACATCGCAGCTCGTCCGCCGGCCGCTCCTGGCGCCATTCGGGCGGCTCGCCAGCCGGCAGCCCGAACCACCGCTCCAGCGCCGCATGAATCCGCTCCCGATGTACCGGCCCGATGTGCGTGCAGTGCGAAGCGTCAGGAGGCCGCAACGTGACGGCTCCAAAACCGTGGACCCAATCCAGCCCATCGTCCGACTCGTACCAGGTCTGAATCCGCTCCAGCCGCCGCCAGACCGGATCGCGGTGCCGGTCCCAGGCAAACTCGTGAGCGTAGATCAGCTTTCGCGGGGCAATGCCGCCCACGATCGCCCAGGGCAGGAAGCCCTCGGCGGCGCTCCTCCGCAGGTTGCGGGTCGACTCCCAACTGCCGCTGCCAGCGTAATTGAACAGTTCGTCGGCATCCTCCGGCAACGGGAACCTGGTTTCGGGCTGCGGACCGCCGAAGTTGAATGGCACGGCCACGGCGATGCGCGTGTCCAGCGCCGCCGTGACAGCCGCTGGGTCGCCGCCGCCGGCCACCGCACCCAGCAGCACGATCCGCCGAGGATCGACGCCCGGTTCCTCCAGCAGCAGATCGACGCCCCGCCGCAGGTCCCGCACCATCTGTCCCATCAGGCTCTCGCCGGCCAGGTGCAACTGGATCCCGTTGTCGTAGCGAAAATAGTAGTCCTGGCGGCTCGCGCGGAACTCCTGCGGATAGTCGGCGGCCGAGCGGAACGGGTGCTGCCGCCGCTCGCCATGCCCGATCTGGTCCATCACCATCACCACCGCGCCCCGCCGAGCCCAGGTCATGCCCATGTGCTGCAGCTCCGGATGCTCCTTGGGCGTGTGGTGGCTGTGACAGATCAGAATGCCGGGCATGTCCTGGCGAGCCGGTTCGGGCCGGTAGCGGTTGGCCGTGATCCACAACCCCGGCCGGCTGGCGAACACCAGGTTTTCGACCCGGTAGCCCGGTCCGTCGTGGCTGCCCGTGACCCTCACGGACAACGCCGGCGGCTCGTCGGACTGGTGTCCCAGCGACTCCCGCAGACGGTTCAGTTTCTCGTCGCGGAACCGCTCCCAATCTTCGCGCGACTCGATTCGCCGCCACTCCTCGGTGCTTTGCCGATTCGCGGCCCGCAGTGCGTCGCGCAACTGCTCGCGCAGCATCTGGGCGCCGGGTGCCGCCGACTGGTTCGGTTCGGCCGTGGGGTCGGTATTCAGTTGGCGCAGCGCGTCGCGCAGGGGCCCGCTACTTTCGCGGAGCGAAAGGCGACTTTGGACCCGGCGCACGCGATGGTTCAGCGTGTCGCCGATGTACAGGCTGCCGTCCGGACCCAGGCAGATGCCGTGAGGCCGATCCAACTGGGCGCTGGTCGCCAATCCGCCGTCGCCGCCGCCACCCCGCTCTTTCGGCCCGCCGCCGGCCACGGTGCTGATCCGGCCGCCGGGCAGCTCGATCCGACGGATCGCCTGGTTTTCGGTGTCGGCCACGTAGATGTGGCCGTCCGGTCCCAGCGCGATGCCCTTGGGCCCGTCGAAGGTGGCCTCGGCGGCTGGTCCCCCGTCGCCGCTGAACCCTCGCTGGCCCGTTCCGGCCACGTGGTGCCAACGCCCTGTGTCCAGCGGCAGCCGGCAGACGCTGTGCCCCTCCCGCAAGGCGACCCACAGCGTCTGGCCGTCGATGAACAAGGCCCGAGGCCCCAGCACCGGTTGGCCCCGCGCGAGCTGCCCTTCGCGAGGCAACTGGCGCTGCCCGTCGCCCGCAATCGACTCGATCTGCCCGGTCGCCAGGTCGATCCGGCGGATCCGGTGGTTGCCAATGTCGGCCACGTACAGCCCGCCGCGATGGTCCAGGGCGATGCTGTGCGGCTGCCGCATCTGGGCCTTTACCGCTGGTCCGCCGTCGCCTCCGTAGCCGGCTTGCCCGGTCCCCGCCACGGTCGAAATCGTCCCGTCGCCGGCGGCCACCTTGCGCACGACGTGATTCTGCATCTCGACAAAGTACAGGTTGCCCTGCTTGTCGAACCGCACCTCGTACGGTTCATTCAACAAGGCCTTCGTCGCCGGTCCGCCGTCGCCCGCGTAGCCCTTCTGCCCTGTGCCCGCGACCGTCGTCAGGCGTCCGGTTTCCCGATCCAGCCGCAGCACGCGGTGGTTCCGCACCTCGGTGATGTACAACGCGCCGTCCGGGCCCACCTCCACGCCGAACGGATCGCCGACGTTCACCTCCAGCGCCGGGCCCGCGCCGCCGTTGTTCTCCGGCCGGCCGGTCCCGGCCACCGTTTCGATCGTCCCCGGTGCGGCTGCCCAGAGGCCGGGGCAGGCGACGGTCAGCATCATCAGCCAGGCGACGGTAAACGACGGGCAAGCCAAACAGCGGCGGGTAAAAAGGGCGCGGGGCAAAAACGGGCGGCCTGGGAACTGGCAAGCTGGGAACTGGCGGCTCATGTGTGGTTCCTGCCAGGATGGGAGGGGCGTAGCGGCCGGGCAAGCCTGCGGCGGACACGATTATGGGTGTTCCGCACCCGCACTGCAAGGTTTTACCAAACGAGGCGGTCTGTAACGATTCCGCAGGTTTGGCGGACTTTTCCGCAAGTCCAAGACAGGCGAGGCCGATAGTTTATACCGATTAGCCGCAGGTCCGGGACTGGGCGCCGTGTGCCGCGACCAGGATCGGCCAGAAGCCGGGAAAAAAGGGTCCCGGAAGCCGGGAAAGGATCCAGCCGTGAAGCTCTCCGTGGTCGTCCCGCTGCACAACGAACAAGACAACCTGCAGTTGCTGTACGAACAGTTGTGCGAGACGTTGCCGAAGCTGGGGCGGCCGTTCGAGATCCTGCTGGTCGACGACGGCTCGACCGACGCCACTCCGCGGCTGCTGCGCGAGCTGGCTGGCCAGGACCCGCGGGTCAAAGTGGTGCTGTTCCGCCGCAACTACGGGCAGACGGCCGCCATGCAGGCCGGCCTGGACATGGCCAGCGGCGACGTGATCATCACCATGGACGGCGACTTGCAGAACGACCCGGCCGACATCGGCATGATGCTGGAGAAGATCGAGGAAGGCTACGACCTGGTTCACGGCTGGCGAAAGGATCGCCAGGACGCCTGGCTCAACCGGCGGTTGCCCTCTCAGATCGCCAACTGGCTGATTTCGCGGGTCTCCCGTTTCCCGATTCACGACCTGGGATGCACGCTGAAGGCGATCCGGCGGGAGATCGCCCAGGATCTGGAGCTGTACGGCGAGATGCATCGCTTCATCCCGATCCTGGCTCACTGGCGCGGCGCGCGGTGCGTCGAGGTCGTGACGCGGCATCATCCGCGGCGGTTTGGCCAGACCAAGTACGGCATCTCGCGGACGCTCCGCGTGCTGCTGGACCTGGTGACCGTCAAATTCATGCTCGACTATTTCGCCAGCCCGATGAAGCTGTTCGGCATGTTCGGGCTGGGGTCGGCCGCCGCGGGACTGGCGGCGGGGCTGGCCACGCTGCTGATGAAGCTGACCGTCAACTTCGACATGACCGGCAACCCGCTGCTGCTGGTGTCGGCCTTCTGCGGCCTGGTCAGCCTGCAGTTCTTCAGCCTGGGATTGCTGGGCGAAGTGTCGGCCAGGATCTATTTCAGCCACGGCCAGCGGCAGCATTACACGATCCGCGAGACGCTGAATCTGGACGGCGAGGGGAACGTGGTGACGGCCCGCATCCCGGCTCGCGGGCTGAGCGACGCGGCGTAAGCGGCGAACATTCGATGCGCGCCGGAAGCTCGATTCGCGGCGGACAGGCACGCTGGTTCGCCGCACGGGGTGACGGGCAGCAGGGCTCGTCCTACAATACGGCCTGCTTGTTCACCCGCGCCCCGGCAGGAGACGTTCGCCATGAAAGCCGCCTTCATCGAACAGACCGGTCCGCCCGACGTGATCCAGTACGGCGAACTGCCCACGCCCGAACCCACCGGCAGCCAGGTGCTGGTCCGGACCGGCGCGGTGGCGGTCAATCCGATCGACACGTACATCCGCAACGGGGCGAACTACTGGGAGCTGCCGCGGCCCTTCGTTATCGGCTGCGACCTGGCCGGAGTGGTCGAGGCGGTGGGACCGGGGGCGACGCGGTTCCGCGCGGGAGACCGGGTCTGGTGCAGCAACCAGGGCCTGCTGGGACGGCAAGGGACGTTTGCCGAGTGGTGCGCGGTGGACGAGAGCTGGTTGTATCCCACGCCGGACGATGTGTCGGACCAGGCGGCGGCGGCCTGCGCCCTGGTCGGCATCACCGCGCACCTGGGGCTGTTCGGCCGGGCCGAACTGCAACCGGGCGAAACGATCTTCGTCCAGGGCGGCAGCGGCGGCGTCGGCTCGATGGTCGTCCAGATGGCCAAGGCGGTGGGCGCCCGAGTCTTCACCACCGCCGGCAGCGACGAGAAAGTGGCGGCCTGCCACGATCTGGGTGCCGACCGGGCCGTCAACTACAAGATGTGCGACGTCCAGGAGGAATTGCGGCAGTTCGCTCCCCAGGGCGCGAACGTGTTCTGGGAGACCCAGCGCGAACCGAACTTCGACCAGATCGTCGCGGCGCTGGCCGAACGGGGTCGGATCGTGCTCATGGCCGGCCGCGACGCTCGCCCGCAATTCCCCGTCGGACCGTTCTATGTTAAAGGCTGCTCGTTGCACGGCTTCGTGATGTTCAAGGCCTCGGCCGACGAGATGCGCGCGAGCAGCGACGACATCAACCGCTGGCTGAGCCAGGGCAAGCTGCGAGCGAAAATCGGCCAGGTGCTGCCGTTGTCCCAGTCCGCCGAGGCCCACCGGCTGCAGGAAGCCAACACGCTGAACAAGGCCGGCACGCTGGCCGGCAAGATCGTGCTCACGCCCTGACCTGAACCGTCCGGCCGCGAGACAGGCCGCCGCTACCGCTCGACGTCCGGACGCTTACCGCTCGGCGTGCAAAGCCTCGTACTGGATCATCGCGCACAGCGCGTGCTGCACGTAGTCGATCCGCACTTGCCGCACCCGCGGATTGAACCGCTCGCTGCGGGGATCGGCCGCCGGCAGTGGCCCTTGAGCCATCGGGATCGCGCCGGCATGAGGCCCGTCGGGCACCTGGCAGCGGAGCAGAAACCGCAGCCCAGACTCGGCAGCCGGCTGGATCTTGTCCCGAACCGCCGGATCGTCCGCGGGCAGGAAGGTCAGCGCCGCCAGCAGCCCCTCAACGCGCGTCGCCGTGGGAGCCGTCCGGCCGTCGTCGCCAAACGAACCTTCTAACTGCGGATCGCCCCGGTTCGGTGACTGCTCGCTGACCATCGCCAGGCAGGTGCGGCGAGCGTGCGCGAGCAGTTCGGCCCGCGAGCGGGTCCCCGGTTGGCAGCGGTCGAGCAGCGGCAGCAGACGGGCCATGGCCAGCAGCATCCAATGGTCGGGCAGGGCCGGCTGGTCCCAGGCCGCCGGCCGGGCCAGGTATCCGAGTCCGTCGGCCGCCGCCCGCAGCCACTCGTCCCGCGGGTCCAACTCGTACAGCATCAGCAGTCCCAGACAGGCTTCGCCCGGATAGTACAGCGAAACCCAGGTGTCGTCCGGCCCGCGCTGCTCCGAGTAGATCGAATGAAAACTGCCGTCGGGCTTCTGCATGAACCGCAAGAACCGGGCCAGCCCCTGGAGCTGCTCCTGGGATACCGTTCCGGGCAGCAGCCGTTCGCTCTGGACCAAGGCGACCAGCCCCAGTCCGGTGCCGCCCAGCTTGGCGCGCCGCGATCCCTGGCCGCCGGTCAGCTCCGGTTCGGACCAGACCGCCAGCAGCCCTTCGCGGCCGGGAACGGGCCCGACCGTCCGCTGGATGAAAAACTCGGCAGACCGCCGCAGCGCGTCCCGCGTCGGCTGCCGCGGCTCGCGCTGGCAGGCCAGCGCCAAGGCGTACATCGCGCCGGCGTGCCGCAGCTCGTTATAGCGAGTCGACGGCGGCAGCCGCCCGTCCAGATCCAGTTCGTACACGAATTGGCCCTCGGCATCGCACGCTCGTTCCAGATAGCCGGTCGCCGAGCGGATCGCCTGGGCAAGCTGCTGGCGATCGATCGCCGGGCGTGGCTGCCCGGGCCAGGCAATCGGAGCGACCGCGCGGGGCTGTTCGGTGTCCGACCAGCCGTTCAGCCGCGCGGCCGAGGACAAAGGTGCTGTGGCCGGGTTCGGGGCCTTGGCCGCTGGCGGTTCGGAAGCCGGCCGCGAACAACCGGCCGGCGCCGCGAACGCCACCAGCACCAGCAGTGCGGCGGCGGATGAAGCTGCGGGTCGCGGTGTTGTTCGAGGCGGCATGGGTGGTTGGGAGTTGTCAGTCGTGAGTTGGGAGTTGTCAGTTGTCGTAACCGTTCACAGCGTTTTTTCACTCAGAAACGCGACAAGGACTCAATCTATCACTTCTGGCTCCCTCCCCGCTTCGGAGATCGTGCAGCTTTTAAGGCGTTGGAAACTCGGAGTTTAGAACCTCCACAGCGCGACTCCAAGACAGATGGGTGGCCCTTCGGTTCGACTCCCGCGCTGTCTTTACGCCGCAGGCGTTGAACAACCCAGCCCAGGGTCGCCCGCTTCGGGCGCACCCGGGGTGGACGACCGCTTCTACGCCGAAGGCGTTGCACAAGGCGCCTTGTGGAACGCCTTCGGCATACAAGGGAACTCGAAATCGTGACCTCACCCAGGGTGCGCCCGAAGCGGGCGACCCTGGGCTGTGACTGTGGAACGCCTTCGGCGTACAGGAACGCCGAGGACGCTCTGACTACGCTCTAAACTCTGACGACGAAGAAACTTAAAAGCTGCACGATGTCCTTCGGGGAGGGAGCCAGAGGGATTTCAAGGGGGAAAGCTCGCCGAAGCTGGGGCCATCAAAAAAAGGCGCAACCTCAAGACATACGCTTCGAGTTACCTGATAAGCAGTACTTCAAAAGTACGGGTCTCAGGCCACGCGCGTAGTGTCGAACAGGTGTTCCACGCCGTCGCCCTTGGCGATCACTACCACGCCGGCTGGGCTGACGGTGAAGCCGCGAGCCTGGTCCAGCGCCAGGTCGTAACCGATCTCGGCTCCTTCCGGGATATGCACTCCCTTGTCGATGATCGCTCGCCGCACTTTCGCTCGCCGGCCGATGTTGACGCCCTCGAACAGAATGGAATCGGCGACCTGAGCGAAGCTGTTCACGCGGACCCCGGAACCCAGGATGCTGCGTTCCACCTGGCCGCCCGACACGATGCAGCCCTGGCAGACGATGCTGTCCATGGCGTAGCCTCGCCGGTCGCTCTTGTCGCCGCTACCGAATACGAACTTCGGCGGCGGGAGGATCTGCTGGTAGCTGCGGATCGGCCAGTGCTGGTCGTACATGTTCAGCACCGGTTCGACGGCCACCAGGTCCATGTTCGCTTCGTAATATGCGTCCAGCGTCCCCACGTCGCGCCAGTAGGCCGCCTGCTTGCGGTTCTCGTCGCTGAACGGAAATGCGTACACCCGGTGGGTATTGATGATTGACGGGATGATGTTGCGGCCAAAGTCGTGCACGCTGTCGGGATCGGTGGCGTCGCGGCAGAGCTGCTCGAACAGGAAGCGGGCCGTGAACACGTAGATGCCCATCGAGGCCAGGCAGAGATCCTGTCCGGGGATTGGCCGCGGCTCGTCCGGCTTTTCCTCGAAGCCGATCACACGGTCGTGGTGGTTGACCTGCATCACGCCGAACTGTTTGGCCGACTCGCGATCGACCGGCAACGCGCCGATCGTCAGGTCGGCGTCCGACCCCCGGTGGAAGTCGACCATCCGCTGGTAATTCATCTTGTAGATATGATCGCCGGCCAGAATCACCACGTACTCCGGCCGTTCTTTCTCCAGCGTGTAGATGTTCTGGTACACGGCGTCGGCCGTCCCCTGGTACCAGTGCTCGTCGATCCGCTGCTGCGGCGGCACGACGTCGATAAACTCGCCCAGCTCCCGGCAGAAGAAATGCCGCCAGCCCAGGTTGATGTGCCGATCCAGGCTCATCGCCTTGTACTGGGTCAGGACCAGCATCTTGCGGATCCCGCTGTTCAGGCAGTTGGACAGCGCGAAGTCGATGATCCGGTAGCTGCCGCCGAACGGCACCGCCGGCTTGGCCCGGTCGCGGGTGAGCGGTTCCAGGCGCGCCCCCTTGCCACCCGCCAATACGACCGCCAGCGTCTCTTTCATGTCCGTTCACCCGTGAGAGGAACCGTGCGGAAACTCCGTTGTTTCATTGTAACCTCTCGCGCCGAGCGGCAAATAGTCGCCTTTCGCTCCGCGAAAAGTGGCGAATAGTCGCCTTTCGCTCCGCGAAAGTAGCGGAATCCTCGCCTTTCGCTCCGCGAAAAGTGGCGCGGCAGCGAGTGCTGACGCTCCAGCCGTTTCGACCGGTGCCTGAACGCAGCAGTCGTCCCGCGCATCCGCTACTTTCGCGGAGCGAAAGGCGACTATCCGCGCATCCGCTACTTTCGCGGAGCGAAAGGCGACTATGCGAAGCGAAAGGCGACTATCCGCCGCTGGTCCACTGCCGCAACCAGAGCTCCAGGAACAGCAGCGCCCACAGGCGGTAGGCGTGATCGAACTGCCCCCGCTCATGCTGCTCCACCAGCCGCTCAATCGCCTCCCGGCGGAAGTATTCGTGGCAGCGCGCCGCGTCGGACAGCAACGTATCGCGGGTCATTTCCCGCAGTTCGTGGCGGAACCAGTGGTCCAGCGGCACGCCGAAGCCCATCTTCTTGCGCCGCCAGATCTCGGCCGGCAGCCGTTCCGCAAACGCTCGCCGCAGAATCCGCTTGCCCTGCCCCCGGCGGAACTTCAATCGCCGCGGCAGCCCGGCGGCCCACTCCACCAGGCGATAGTCCAGAAACGGCTGCCGGCACTCCAGCCCATGAGCCATCGAGGCCACATCGACCTTGGTCATCAGGTCGCAAGGCAAGTAGGTCCGCAGGTCGGCCAGCGAAGCGGCCGTCACCGCGTCCCGGCCGCCGACGCTGGCCCAGCCGCGACTCAAGAAGTCGATCGGATCGCTGCCCGGCAGCCGCTCCAGAAACTCGTCGCGGTACAGTTCCGCTCGGCAAGCTTCATTAAAGATGCAGATCCAGTCCAGGTACCGGCGCTGCGGCGACTGGCCCAGCGCGCTGGAGAACCGCTTGATCCGCCGCAGCAGCGACTTCTGCCGCGGCGAGGCGGGCAGCGCCTGCCAGAGGCGGGAGGCCAGCAGCCAGCGCAGCGGCCCGGTCCGGTCCAGCATCCCGGCCAGCCAGACCGCCCGGTAACGCGGATAGCCGCAGAACAGCTCGTCGCCTCCGTCGCCCGTCAGGGCGACCGTCACCTGCTGGCGCGTCAGCCGCGACACGTACCAGGTGGGGATCGCCGAGCTGTCGGCCAGCGGTTCGTCGTAGTGCCAGACCAGGCGGGGCAAGACTTCCAGCGCGTCGGGCGTGACTTCAAACTGCTGATGCTCGGTCCCCAGGCGCTCGGCCACCTGCCGAGCGTACCGCGTCTCGTCGTACTCCGCCACCGGAAAGCCGATGCTGAACGTCTTCACCGGCCGCTCGGACGCCTGCTGCATCAGCGCCACGACCAGCGACGAATCGACGCCGCCCGACAGGAACGCTCCCAGCGGCACGTCGCTCTGCATTCTCAACCGCACCGACGACGCCAGCAGCTCGCGCAGCTCGTCCGCCGCCGCCGTTTCACTCACCGGCCGCTCGCTGCTGAAATCCGGCTCCCAGTACGGCCGCACTTGCAGCCGATCATCCTGGTACACGGCCAGGTGGCCCGGCGGCAGCTTGCGAAAGCCCCGCAGCATGCTGTTAGGATGAGGCACGTACTGGTAGGTCAGGTATTCGTCAATCGCCGCCGGATCGACCTGCCGCGGCACGCCGGGCACTTCCAGCAGGCTCTTCAGTTCGCTGGCAAACAGCAACCGTCCCGGCTCGTGGCGGTAGACCAGCGGTTTTTGGCCCAGCCGATCGCGGGCCAGCACCAGGCGGCGGTGCGTGGAGTCCCACAGGGCCAGGGCAAACATCCCGTTGAAATGCTCGAAGCAGTTCAGCCCTTCGTCTTCGTACAGATGGACGATCGTCTCGCTGTCCGAGCGGGTGCGGAAGCGGTGTCCCGACCCTTCCAGCCGATGCCGCAGATCGTGGAAGTTGTAGATTTCGCCGTTGAATACCAGCCAGACCGTGCCATCCTCGTTCGACAGCGGCTGATGGCCGCCCGCCACGTCGATGATCGACAGACGTCGGAAGCCCAGCGCCACGCCCGGCAGCGGCTCATACGGCGGGCGCAGCCGATACTCGCTCTCGTACCGCCCCACGTCGTCCGGACCGCGGTGCCGCAGCACGTCGGTCATCCGCTGCAGCACGTCGGTCGAGACGTGCAAGCCGGGTTCGTTCCAGACCGCGCCGGTGATGCCGCACATACGCTTAGTTCCTCGACCACAGGTAACCCGAAGCGTCGGCCAGGCGATGTTGTGTTCTCGGTGGGCCCTTCGCGGACGCTTCTGGAAGTTGCGCGTTTCGTGGGACCCGCGTCCGATCTCCCCTCCGATTCTTTCTGGCTCGCTCCCCAAAGTAGCCATCGCGCTCCGCGTGGCCTGCTAAAGCGAGCCGGGGCAGCCTGGTGATTTGCCCGGCGAGATCCGTTCCATGCCTATCTGGCTCCCTCCCCGATTTCGAGATCGTGCAGCTCTTGAGTTGTTTTGCTGAGGGGACTTGGCGTTATGACCGAGGGAAAACGTGGATAGCCTGGACTTCGGCGAGCGCTCCCCCCGGGAAGTCCCTTTGGCCCCCTCCCCGGCTTCCGGGGAGGGCTGGGGAGGGGCTCTTGTGCACCCTGTTTTGGCGCAGCCGGCACCCGATGGAATCACCCAACACCGGTCGCACTCATGAATTCAGATCCTAAATTGATGCTCGACTCGTCCGAAAGCCGCGTCCCGCGAGTGGCCATGCGCGGATTGAGCGAATCGCTTTGATCCATAGTCCCGCACGCCCCTCCCCAACCCTCCCCGGAAGCCGGGGAGGGGGCCAGACGTATTGTGAGGGGGGCCGGCGAAGTCGATCTGTCCATTGGTTCATCATCCCAAGTTCCATACCTAAATCAGCTTAAAAGCTGCACGATCTCGAAGCAGGGGAGGGAGCCAGAAGGGATATCAAGTGGGGAGCGCTCGCCAAAGCGGAGACCATGCAAAGTGCCACGTCGCAGGGAACGTTTCGGATTCCAGTTGTGTATGGCCAGCGCAAAAAACAAGACGCCCCAACCCGGCCACCACCTGGCTGGGGCGTCTGCAGGATGCCGCGGCCACCTCACGCACGCCGCCCGCGCCCATCGCCGAACGGAAGCAGGAAGGCGCCGCGCCAGGGGCCCTTACGCATCGCGATGTTCGGAAACGGATCAGGACTGAGCGGCGGCGGGACCAACGTATCGGGCGTCGCCGAAGCCCAGCAGCGGCCAGAAAATGAAGCCCAGCAGCCACAATCCGACGCCGAACCCGGCCCCCTTGCCGAACGACTTGGCCATGTCAATGCTGAGGATCGCGGCGATGACGATATTCACGCAGGGAATCAGAAACAGCACGATCCACCAGATCGGCCGACCGACGATTTCCAGCCACACGATAATGTTGTAGATCGGAATAATGGCCGCCCAGCCAGGCTTGCCGGCCTTGGCGAAGGTGGTCCACATTCCCGCGATCGTCACCACGACGATCGCGATCTGGATCAGCATCATCACCATGCCGCCCGCCGCCGCCGCGCCTTCACCACCTTCTTGAGCGAACAACAGCATTTTCGTCAGTTCCATGAGGTGCTCCTTAAGACGAGAGTTGTTGACGAACAGACCGCCGGCCGGGAATTCCGCTGGACGAGCTGCTTCCGGCCAAAGTCCCAGCAAATTACCACTTGCTTGGGGCCTTTGGAAGACGCCCGCCCGCCAACTCCCGGAATTCTTCGCATCATCGGCCGTCAACCGACCGGCCGCTCGTACAGTTCCGCGTACCGCTCGACCATCCGCTCCACCGTGAACTCACTCAGCATCCGCCGCCGGCCGGCCTGCCCCATGGCCCGCGCTGTTTCCGGGTTCTCCAGCAGATAGCGTGTCCAGCGGGCAAAGGCCGCCCGGTCGCCCACCGGGACCAGGTAGCCCGTTTGCCGAGGCACGACCAGCTCCCGGTTGCCCACGATGTCGCTGGCCACCACCGGCACTCCCGCCAGCATCGCCTCCATCAGCGCGTTGCTTTGGCCTTCATAGCTGCTGGCCAGCCAGAAGCAATCGGCGTGCGGCAGGATCCGCGATACGTCGTCGCGATGGCCCAGCAGGTGCACGCGGTCGCGGATCCCGACCTGATCGCGATAGCGTTCCAAACGCCAGCGCTGAGGCCCGTCGCCGACGATCAGCAGATGTGCGTCCTCTCGGATCACCTTCAGCAGCTCGGCCGCCCAGATCAGATCCTTGTAGCGCTTCTGCGGCCAGAGCCGGCCGACGGCCACCATCAGGCGAGCGGCGTCGGGCAGACCAAGCTGTTCAAGCAGATCGTGGCGAGACGTTTCCTCCGGCTGCGGCGGCGGCTGCGGCGCGGGAATCCCGTTGGGGATGATCACGAACTTGTCCGCTGGCAGCCCATGTTCCACGTAGAATTCGCGGACGCCGGCGCTGTTGGTGGCGATCCAGGTGGTGCGCTTCGCCAGATGGCGATCGATCGCCAGTTCGTAACCCACCTTCCAGCGATCGACGCACCGTTCGCCAGCGATCACGCAGGGCACGCCGGCGCTGATCGCCGCCTGTCGCCCGTAGCAGTTGGCGGCGAAGATCCAGGTATGCACCACGTCGGGCCGCAGGCGGAGGATCAATCGCCGCAGCCGCCAGTAGGCCGCCGGGTCGAGCTTCCAGCGTTTGCCGATCTCGTGCAGCGGAATCGGGCGCTCGCGGAGCGTCTCGGCCCAGGGTCCGCCGCGAGTCAGCGCGCAGACGTGGACGTCGAACCGGTCCCGGGGCAAACCCGTGGCCAGCAGGCTGAGCTGTTTCTCGGCGCCCCCGCGGTCCAACGTGGGGATGATCTCCAGCACTCGCAGCGTCATGCGTCCACACTCGACTTCCCACGGATCGCTTGCCGGATCAGATCGACGTGCCGCTGGGCCATGCGGGTCAGCGAATACTCCTCTTCCACTCGCTTGCGGGCCGCCTCGGCATAGGCGCGAGCCAGGATTCGCTGATCCAGTTGCCGCAGAATGGCGGCGGCCAGCGCGTCCGGGTTGCGGGGCGGCACCAGCAGTCCCTCCTGACGGTCCCGGATCAGAACGCGGTTCCCCTCGATGTCCGTGGCCACGACCGGCAGTCCGGCCGCCATGGCTTCGAGCAGCGCCAGGGACATGCCCTCTTCATGCGACGGCAGCACGAACAGGTCGGCCGCCTGCAGAATCTCGTCGACGGCATCGAACGCGCCGGGCATGATCACTCGCCCGCGCAGATCGCGATCCAGGATCAAGTCGTACAGTTCCTCGCGGTCCGGTCCTTCGCCTACCAGCCAGAGGCGGGCTTCCGGCCGCTGCCGGACAACTCGCGCCCAGGCCACCACCAGCTCGCGCAAGCCCTTGGCCCGGTGCAGACGGCCGGTAAACACGGCGACCGGGGCTCCGTTGTCCACCGCCAGGTCGTAGTTCACTTCGGCCAGGGCCCGCCGGGCGGCCGACTGCCGGGCCGCGTCGCGCGGCGGAGGAACCCGGACGCCGTTGGGAATATAGTGCACTCGCTCCGCCGGGAATTCGGCTCGCAGCTCGGCGTAAATCCCCTCGCTGGGCGCGATCAGCGCTTCGGCCGCCGCGCAGCGGCGCTTGATCCGCCGCCCGAACCGGCCCCGCCGGTGCCAGTGGCAGTCGCCCTGCGAACCGCCCCCCTCGGCGCGCAGCAGCACCGGCACTCGCGTGCCCTGCAGCACACCGACCGCCGTGTAGGCGTCGTGCTTGAGCATCGAGACCAACACGGCGTCCATCGTGCCCCGCTGCGTCCGCAGCCAGCGGCCCAGGGCCAGCATGTAGCGGAACGTGCCCCAACCGCGCTGCGGCGGATTGGGCAGCCGGAACACGGGCACGTCGCGGTGCACCAGCTCCCGCGGCCAATGCGGCTCCCAACGGGCCGTCACGATCCGCACCTCGTGACCCGACTGCGTGAATTCGTCCGCCAGATTCGCCACCACCATTTCCGCGCCGCCCACCAGCGGCCAGAACCTGCGCGTGACCAGCACCAGCCGCAGTCTGCTCATCCCGCGGTTTCCGCCAGTTCATGCGGCTCCAGAACAGCCACATACGGCAGGTTCCGATACGCGTCGCGAAAGTCCAACCCGTAACCCACGACAAACGTGTTCGGTATCTCGAACGCCACGAAGTCCGGCTGCGGCGCCACCTGCTGGCGGCCGCGCTTGCGAAGCAGCACGGCACTGTGGACCGACACTGGACGCTGCCCGCGGATCAGGTCGCAGACCGCCACCAGCGTGTGCCCCGTGTCGAAAATATCGTCCACCAACAGCACTCGGTGCCCCGCCAGTTCGGGCAACAGCTCGGACTGAATCTGCAACTGGCCCCGCTCCGTCTCGCCCCGATAGCTGCTGGCCTGGATCACGCCCACGCGCAGCGGCATGTCGAGCAGCCGGATCAGGTCGGCCAGCAAGACCAGGCTGCCGGTCAGCACGCCGATGATGGTCAGCGGTCCTGGACCAAGCCGCTCGCGGATCTCGGCCGCCATGCGGACCACGCCCGCTCGGACTTGTTCTTCGCTGAGCAGAGTCTTCACGCGTGCTGCGATCCTGGAAAGTGCGGTACGACACCGGTGGACGACGGGCCGCCGGTGAGCGTGATTCTATCGAAAGAGACCCCCCGGCGGGTAGCGTGCCAGCGGCGGCAAAATCGGCACAATCGGACCGCTTTTGCTGATTTGGAACGCCCGGACGGACTGATATTCAAGGATAGGCCGCGTTGCCGCGGGACGAGACCGGGCCCCGATCTGCCTGGGAGACCGCGGGCGGAAGGACTCCGGCGCGCCTGGACATGCCAAAGGCCCGGTTGCCACCGGATCGGAGGCGGGGTGCTGGGTGCGGGCCGGAGATTGCAAATTGCAAATTGCAAATTGGGAATTGGGAATTGTCGACTGATGACAGACAACTGATAACTGGCCCATGAAAAACTCCAAAGTGATTGTCCTCAACGGCTTCTCCCGCGGCGGGACAAACATCGTCTGGAACATCCTCCAGTCGCACCCGCAGGTCTGCGGTCCGCTGCTGGAGACCGGCGAACTGCTGTACCGCCGCCAGTTCCGTTTCCTGCCCCGGCGCCTGGTCCGCAAGCTGCTCAGCCACGGTCCTTTCCTGCGCAGCCCGCTGGCGGCTCCCGTGCTGTCGGGCATCGACCGGCTGTTTTACGACTGGAAGCTGAAGAACCACGGGCATCCCGAATTCGGCACGCGCTACGACGGACAGCCGTACCAGTTCCAGCAGGTGGCCGACGCGGTCTTGTGCCTGAAGTCGACGGACTCCGACCTGGAGCTGACCGACTGCTTTCGGCGGATGTATCCCGAGGCGTACTTTGTCGGGCTGATCCGCGATGGGTACGCGCTGTGCAACGGGCGAGTGCGGCGAGGGCGGAAGGCGTCCGAAACGGGCGAGCAGTACCGGTGGCTGTGTGAGCGGATGTTGGAATACAGCCGCACGCTGGATCGCTACCTGCTGATCCGCTTCGAGGACGTGGTGGCCAATCCGTTCGCCGTGGCGCGGCGACTGTACGAGTTCTGCGAGCTGGATCCGGTGGCGTTGCCCAAGTTGCGGTTGAAGTCGAAACGCGTGCTGGGCGCCGACCGTTCGCACGCCACGCGGTTTGGCGAGCTGAACCGGCACTACTGGTTCGACCGGCGATCGATCGGCCAGTTACTGGACGCCGCGATCGATCAACGGCAACACGCCGCGCTCGATCCGCGCGACCGCCAGGAGTTCGAAGATGCCGCCCGGCCGATCCTGGAATACTTCGGTTACTCCGCCGCGCCGATCGGGAGCCGGAGGGCCGCATGACGGGACCGGGCGGACCGCGCAGACCGTTCGACGTGGTTGTCGTGCCGGATTTTCTGGGCCGGCACGCTCAGGTCCAGACCGGGCAAGTCCTGCTGCTGCTGGCCAGTTGGCTGGAGCAGTACCACGACCGGCCGGCGCCGCCGTTGCACCTGGCCTGCCTGGGCGAGCCGCCCGGCAGTGTGCGGGAGCTGGCGGAGCGAGCGGGCGCGAGGATTTCGCTTCACGAACCGTTGAGGCTGCATCCGGCGCACCACGTGGGCAACAAGCTTCGCGGCCTGGAGGTCCCCACGGTCCACAATCGGCGCCTGCTGCTGGACGTCGATACGTTGGTGCTGTCCGACCTCGAACCGCTGTGCCGACTGCCGGGCCAGATTGCCGTGTCCCCGGACGACTGCCCCAAGCTGTCCTTGCGGCTGTGGGCCCGGATCGACCAGCATCTGCGCCTGCCCCTGCCCGCGGAACGGCTGCGCTGCCTGCCGGCCGAACTGGATCTGCCCCGCTGGCCCGGACGCTGGCTGGGCTACAAGGTGCCCAGGGCCGAGCGCAGCGAGTCGTATCCGTACTTCAACAGCGGGGTGCTGCTGGCGGACGACGAAGCGGCGCTGCGGCCGCTGTGGGAAGACAACATTCGCCGGGTGGCCGAGGCGGTTCCTCGGCAACCGCGCGAGCTGCCCTGGGTCCATCGCAGCGACCAGGCGGGACTGGCCGTGTCGCTGCAGATGCTCCGCTGCCAGGCGGGAATCGATGTCAGCCGGTTGCCCGACGCCTTTCACACGCGGTGGCGGCACCTTTACGCCGGTCCGCAGGCATCGGGTCGCGTGGCGATTCTGCACCTGACAACCTTTCTGCACGACTTGCCGACCGCTCCGTTGACGCTGGCCGGCTTGCAGCGGGCGGTCGCCGACTACATCGACCGCAAGCTGGCCCGGCGGTTCGCTCGGCTGCTGG
>JAGFJK010000335.1 GCA_024102795.1 Pirellulaceae bacterium | reverse complement strand
GGGCCGAACCCGCCGCCGCCGGGCGTCTGGATGATCAGCATGTCACCCGGCGCGACGGAGCGTTGCGCTCGAGCGCCCAGGTGGTCGACCGTTCCGTCGGCGCGGAGCAGCAGGTTGACGCCGAGCTGTCCGGGCTGGCCTCCGTCCAGGCCGTAGGGCGCGTACGGCCCGCGGCGCTGCGAGAGAATCGACAGGTCCAGCGGGCGCAGAAACTCCAGTTGCCGCACGACGCCGCAGCCACCTCGCCGGCGTCCCGCGCCGCCCGAGGCGTGGCGGATCGCAAACTTCCACAGCCGGACGGGATACCGCTGTTCCAGCAGTTCGGGGTCGGTCAGCCGGGTGTTGGTCATGTGCGTGTGCACGGCGTCCGCTCCGTCCTGGTCGGGCGTGGCGCCGCTGCCGCCGCAGATGGTTTCGTAGTAACCAAAGCTGGCGTCGCCAAACAGCAGGTTGTTCATGGTCCCCTGGCTGGCCGCGGCCAGTCCCAGGGCGCCCAGCAGACAATCGACCACGCGCTGCGACGTTTCCACGTTGCCACCGACCACGGCGGGCGATTGGCCGGGAGTCGGCCCCGGCGACGGATTCAACAGGCATTCCGGCAAGATCAGTTCGATCGGTTCCAGCACGCCCTGGTTGAGCGGAATCTCCTCGTCGATCAAGCACCGCAGGACGTACATGACGGCGGCGGTCACGATGGCCCGGTTCGCGTTCAGGTTGTCGGGCAGCACGGAGCCGGTCCCGGTGAAATCGATCGTCGCCCGCTCGCCGCCCGTCGTGATCGTGACCACGATCGGCGCGCCGTCGTCCAGGTGATCTTCGAAACGCCGCCGCGCCGCGGGCAGGCGGGCCAGCGCGGCTCGCATCTTGGCGGCCGCCGCTGCCTGGATGTGGTTCATGTAGGCTTGCACCAGCTCCAGGCCGCAGCGATCCACCAGCCGCAGCAAATCGTCCGCTCCCTGCTTGTTGGCGGCCACTTGAGCGGTCAGGTCGGCCAGGTTGTCGGCGACGGCGCGCGAAGGGTAGGGGGCCGAGCGCAGCAGGTGTTCCAGCTCGTCGATCCGCGACCGTCCCGACTCGATCAACTTGAAGTTGCTGATCAGCACGCCCTCTTCGGCCAGGTTGCGCGAGAAGGGCGGCATCGAGCCCGGACGGATGCCTCCCAGTTCGGCGTGATGCGCGCGGCTGGCCGTCAGGAACAGCAACCGTTCCCGCTGGTCGTGCACCGGGGTCACGACCGTGACATCGGGCAGGTGCGAGCCGCCGCGGTAGGGATCGTTCGTCACCAGCACCTCGCCCGGCCGCCACCGCGGATTGTCCCGCAGCAGGCACTTCACCGTTTCGCTCATCGCGCCCAAGTGCACGGGGATATGCGGAGCGTTCACCACCAGGTCGCCAGCGGGAGTGAAGATCGCGCAACTGAAATCCAGGCGTTCCTTGACGTTCACGCTGCTGGCCGTGTTGCGGAGCGTGATTCCCATCTGCTCGGCGATCCCGGCAAACTGGTTGTTGAACACTTCCAGCAGCACGGGGTCGGCCTGACTCGGATCGGGATGAACGGTCTGAGCGGCCAGTTCGCTGGCCGCCGCGCCGGCCGGTGATGTGGAGGGAGCCGGCGCGCGGCTGAGCAGCAGTTCGCCCTGCTCCAGCAGTTCGGCCTGCCAGCCGGGGTCCACCACGGTCGTGGCCGTGGACTCCAGCACGATGGCGGGACCTTGCAACGTGTCGCCTGGCCGCAACTGTTCGCGCCGCACGACGCCGGCCGTCCAGGTTCGGCCCGCGAACACGACTGGTGCGATGTCGGGGCAAGTGACGGGGCGAGGCGTCACGCGTCGCGAACGCGGCGGTTGCGGGGCGGATTGGCCGATGACGGACAGTCGAGCGGCAACGATCTCCAGCGGCCGCGACTCGTGCAGGTAGCCGTAGCGCCGCCGATGTTCTCGCCCAAACCGTTCGGCGTAGCTTTCGCCCGCGGCCGGCTGGTCGATCGTCAGGCAGGCTTCGACTCCCTGGTAACGCAGATCCAGCGAGCGTTCGACGCGGATCCGTTCCGGCGGCACGCCCTCGCGTTCCACTTCGCCGCGTGCGTCCGCGGCCAGCCGTTCGAATGTGGCGTCGAGTTCCCGCACGGCGGCTTCGCTGTAGGGCCGGTAGATTCCGGCGGCGCGATGCCGAGCGACATCGGCCAGGCCGATCCCATAGGCACTCAACACGCCGGCATCCGGGTGGCTCAGGATCCGCGTCATTCCCAGTTCGTCGGCCACCGCGCAGGCGTGCTGGCCCGCGGCGCCGCCAAAGGCCACCAGCAGATAATCCCGCGGATCGTAGCCCTTGGCGATGGAGATCGATCGGATGGCTCGCACCATGTTCGCATTGGCGATCCGCAGGAACCCCTCGGCCAGCTCGTTCTCGTTGTATTCCACCGCCGCGCGCCGCCGCAGTTCGTCGATCAGCGCCGCCACCTGTCGCCGAGCGGCGGGCAGGTCCAGCGGAAAGGGAAAGCGAGCGGGCAGCAGCCGGCCCAGCAGCAGGTTCAAGTCGGTTACGGCCAGCGGGCCACCGCGACCATAGCAGGCCGGTCCCGGATCGGCCCCCGCGCTGTCGGGCCCCACGACCAGCTTGACGCCGTCGAACCAGCAGATGGAACCGCCGCCGGCCGCCACGGTTTCGATGGCCAGCATCGGCGCGACGACGCGGACGCCCGCTTTCTCGGTTTCGTACTGCAGTTCATAACGCCCGTCGAACCGGGCCACGTCCGTGCTGGTCCCGCCCATGTCGAAACCGATCGCCTGTTCGAATCCGGCCGACCTTGCGGCGTGCGAAAAACCGACCACGCCGCCGGCCGGACCCGACAGAATGCTGTCCTTGCCCACGAACCGCTCAGCCGTCACCAGGCCGCCGGCCGACGTGAGCAGCCGCAGTCCGCGGGCGCCTTCCCGCGCGGCGGGGGCATCATCGGCGTTGAGACCATCCGAAACACGTCGTTCGCCAGCGAGCAGCGTGGCCCGCAGCCGCTCGACGTACGAGCGGAGCACGGGGTTGAGGTAAGCGTTGACGACGGTCGTATCACCCCGCGAGACGATTTTGATCAGCGGTGCCACCTGGCTGGAAAGGCTGATCTCCTCGAAACCCGCCTCGGCCGCCCACTGGCCGATCCGTACTTCGTGCTCGGCAAAGCGATAAGCGTGCAGCAGACAAACGGCCAGCGAATGGATACCTTGCTGGCGGACGGCGTCCAGTTGCCGGCGGACGGCCGTTTCGTCCAGGGGTCGCAGCACCTGACCGTCGGCCGTGACCCGCTCGTCCACTTCCACCACGGCCGAGTACAACGGGACCGACTTGTCGATCGCCAGGCGAAACAACTGTGGGCGATTCTGGTAGCCGATCCGCAAGATGTCGCCCAGGCCGAGCGTCGTAACCAGGGCCGTGGGGGCTCCCGTGCGAGTCAGCAGGGCATTGGTGCCGCGCGTCGTCCCCAGTCTCACCTGGACCGGCGGGATTGGCTGCCCGCGGCCCAGCCCCAGCAGGTACCGGATCGCCAGCACCGGTGCGTCGTCGTCCGCATGCAGCTCGTACGGCATTCCGCCGCGGACGTCCCAGCGCAGCGGGCGGTCCAGTTGCAGCGCGGCGGAATCGGCGTCAAAACCCGTCACCTGGGCTTCGTCCAGCAACGCGCCGTCGGGAGACAGCAGCCGCAATTGAAAGCCGAGCCAGTAGCCCGGGGGATCCGCGGCGCGCTGCGGGTCGAGCAGTCGGCGGGGCGTGGAACCAACGGCCGTGCAGCCTTTCGTCACGCCGGAACTGAGCAGCTTGTGCCGGAGCAGCAGGCCATCCGGCCGCCGCGCGAGACAGTCGGTGAACGTGCCGCCCACGTCGATCCAGAATTGCCACTGCGCGGTGGTCATGCGAGTCGCCTCTTCATAGTCGCCTTTCGCTCCGCGAAAGTAGCGCTAGTGGCTGCATAGTCGCCTTTCGCTCCGCGAAAGTAGCGCAAGTGGCTGCATAGTCGCCTTTCGCTCCGCGAAAGTAGCGCAAGTGGCTGCATAGTCGCCTTTCGCTCCGCGAAAGTAGCGCAA
>JAGFJK010000265.1 GCA_024102795.1 Pirellulaceae bacterium | reverse complement strand
CCAGCAGGCCGGACGGCTCGCGCTGCACGAGCGCCCCGGCGACCGCTTCGATCGCCGCCGGTTCCACCAGCGCCGGGGAACTCAGCAGTCCCAGCAGTCGCTCATCGAACTGTTCCAGCCGGAAGCGGCCGATCAACTGGCCAGCTCCCCGCAGCCGCTCGGTAACGTCCCTGGGTGCCAGCGGCGGCAGTCCGACCACGGGCGGCTCGAACCGTCCCACCGCCAGCCAGGCGTAGGCCGGCCGGTCGTCGCCGTCGACCAGTTCCAGATAGCCCTGGCGTCCGGCCAGCTCGCTCAGGTTCCACTCCACCTGCCGGGCCGTGTCGTGCCGCGGCGGGCGGGCTTCCCGCAGCAGGGCGTGCGTCCGAGCGTCCCGCAGCCGGATGAAGTTCTTCGGCACCAGCGGTTCGTTGGGAAAACCCAGGTGACCGGCCGTGTAGAACGTCAGCCGCTCGGGAATCGTGAACGGGCGCGAGCGCAGCACGCCGGTCAAGCGTTCGCCGTGCGGCAGCGAACAGAGGAAGTCCGCTGGCTGGCCGTCGCTGCAAGGACGTTGCTGCAGGACCCAGGGGTTGTCCGCGGGAGCCATGCCGGCCAGCGGAATGTTGCTCCAGGCCAGTGCCTGGTCGTCGATTGTGGCCAGCAATGCGGCGGCCAGCTCCATGGCCCACTCGGACAGCGGCTGGTCGAGCTGCCCGCCCCGTTGTTCGACGCCCGCCACGAGCGATTCGAGCAACTGTTGTTGAAAGTCCAGATCACCCGCAAACCGCCGCCGAACCAGTTCGGCCAGCGCGGAGGCTTCCGCCGCGGGGATGTAGCGGGCCGCGTGCCGCACGTACTCAGCCACCTGCTCGCGCGGCGCTTCCTGCCGGCGCAGATAGTCCAGCAGGAAGCGGGCCGCGGCGTCATGGGGAATCGCCAGACAGAGCTCGGCGATCTGGCCGGCTTGCTCGCCCTGGCGTGCTTCGTCCGGCAGCGCGGCCCACGCCTCGGCCGCTCGCAGATTGTCCCGCAAGGCGATCCGTACGGTCTGCCGCAGCAGCGGGTCGTCGTCGGCCACCTGGCCCAGCAAACTCAGCAGCGGCTCCAGGTTTCGCGGGTCCGGATGCAGGGCCAAGGCGTCGGCCGCCGCCCGGCGAACGAACGCTCCAGGGTGTTCGAGGCCCAGTAGGACCAGCCCTCGCTGAGCGTCCGACCACCGCGGCATATCGGCCAGGATCTTCATGGCGTGCGTAGCCACCAGGCGGTCGCCGTCAGCGGCGGCCGCGGCCAGCGTTTCGGCGGGCAACCTGCCGCGGCGATGCAGGACCCACAGCCCGTGGACGCGCAGCGGCCCGGTGACGCCAGCGCCGCCGGATTGCAGGGACTGCAGCAACTGGTCCAGTGCCGAGTCGCCGGCCGTATCGACCAGGTAGTTGGTGGCCGCCAGGCGGCGGGCGAGCGATTCGTCACCAAGCTCCGCGATCCGCTGCTCGTCCGTCAGCTCGGACAGCGCCCGGGGCATCTCGGCGGGCCGGCTACCGGGATCGTCGCCGCGGTACACGATCCGCCAGATGCGCCCGCGGTGCCGGTCGCGGCCGGGGTGCGTGAGCGGCACTTCATAGTGGCCGATGATCCGGTTGTAGAAGTCCGCCACGTACATCGCTCCGTCGGGACCGACTTGCATGTCGACCGGGCGGAACCAGGGATCCTCACTGACCACGAAGTCGGGCAGCTCGCGGGCCAGGATGGTCGAACCGTGATACTCCATCAGGTTGCGATTGACGCGGCTGGTCATCACATTGCCGCTGTACAGATTGCCACGGTACTCGGCCGGAAAATTCCGCCCGCTGTAGTACGCCACGCCGGCGATGGCTGTCGAACCGTGCAGGTGGTTCATCATGGGCGGCACGAAGCCCAGGCCGTCGTGCGGCGCGCCGAAGCTGGGATAGTACCCGCCGCGGAGCAACTGATAGATCGGCTTGCTGTGGCAATCGGCCGTGAACAGGTTGCCCCAGGCATCGATCGTCATGCCGAACGGATTGACCTGTCCCCAGGTGAATTGTTCGATCCGCGATCCGTCGGCCCGCATGCGGTAGGTGTTGCCCGATTTCATGTGGACCAGATGCCCGTCGCGGCCCTGGACCCGCGTTTCGTTATTGAACCCGTGGCAGGCGTAGATCCAGCCGTCAAAGCCCCGGCGAAAAGCGTTGTTCATGCCGTGCGTGTCGCGTTCGAAGCCCATCGGCCCGAACAGCTTCTCGCGGCGGTCCGCCTGGCCATCGCCATCGGTATCCCGCAGGTACCAGATATTCGGGATGCTGAACACGATCGCCCCATCGCCGTAGGGCAGCACGCCGATCGGAATGTTCAGCCCGTCGGCGAAAGTGGTGATCCGGTCCGCTCGGCCGTCGCCGTCGGTATCCTCCAGGATCTTGATCGAGTCGCGGCCGGGCCGGTCAAGCGGCGCGGCGTAGGGATACTCGGTCGAATCGCTGACCCACAGCCGGCCGCGCTCGTCAAACGCCAGATTCATCGGCTTGAGAATCTCCGGCTCGGCGGCCACCAACTGCACCTCGAAGCCGGGCGGTACCCGCAGCGCGGCCTGCTCCTCTTGTGGAGTCAGCGGCTCCGTCGGTCGCACGTTGGTTTGAAAGGGATCTTCCTGAGCGGGCTGGGGCTGAGCCCGCAGGGGCGCGGCGATCAAGAGCGCAAGCAGCGGCGACAGCAGCAGCAGCAGGTAGCAGCGGGGCATGGGCGGCAACACGGGAAAGAGAGCCGGGGAAAGGACCGGGGACGCCGTTTCAGCCGGCAAGTTCCTGCAGGGCCGCGAGCACCTGCTGGTCGTGGCCGTCCACGCGGACATTCTTCCAGACCTTGGCGACCTTGCCCTCGCGGTCGATCAGGAAGGTGCTGCGCTGGATGCCCATCGATTTCTTGCCGTACATGTTCTTTTCGCGCCAAGCGCCGTATTTCTCCGCCACGGCATGGTCGGTGTCGGCCAGCAGGGGAAAATTCAACTGGAACTTGTCGCGGAACTTCTGGTGGCTCTCGACCGAATCGGTGCTCACGCCCAGCACGACCGCGCCGAGCTGCCGCATCTGGTCGCTCAGGTCGCGGAACGCGCAGGCTTCCTTGGTACAGCCCGGCGTGTTGTCGCGGGGGTAGAAGTACAGCACGACGTTCTGGCCCTTCAGATCCGACAATTTGACCTTGGTCCCGGCGTCGCTGGGCAGGGTAAAGGCGGGCGCTTTCTGGCCCTCATCGATCCAGTCGGCCATCAGTCGATCCTTGAAAATCACGAGTGGCTGCGGGGGGACTGGCCGGCGGCGGCGCGACCGGCGCAACGTGATTTTTCCAGCATGGTCGTGCGCACCGGGCGGCGTCAAGCACCTGGGGGGGCGAACCTGCTCGATGACAGAACTCTCCATGCTGGGTAGAATGAGAGTGTACGGGTCTGTTCCCTGAGCGCGAAAGGAGGTTTCGTGTCGAATTCCACCGCCCGCAAGAATCCGCTGCCCGTGCGGGACGTCCCCCGCAGCCTGCAACTGGCCCTGGCCGCCGCGCGTACGGCCGCCGAGAACCGCGGCACGGACATCAAGGTCCTGGACATGCGCCAGCAGACCTCGTGGTTTGACTATTTCGTCATTGCCACGGGGACCAGCCGCCGGCAGTTGCACGCGATCAGCGAGGAGATCGACCGGACGCTGGAGGTCGAATTGAAGGACCGGCGGATCGGCATCGAGGGCTACGACGAGAGCCGCTGGATCGTGCTGGACTACGGCAGCGTGGTGATCCACCTGTTCGACGAGGAGACGCGGCAGTTCTACAGCCTGGAAGAGTTGTGGGCGGATGCCGTCAAGCTGGACTTGAACGGGATTGTGGATCCGGCATGAACATCTTGAAGGAGCTGCGAGGCCGTTTCGAGGCGGCCTTGAAGGGGCTGGCGGAGGAGCCCGCCGAATTGTTGGAGATGATTCGCCCGGCGCAGGACGCCCGCTTTGGCGACTACCAGGCGAATTGTGCCATGCCGCTGGCCAAGCGGCTGGGCCAGCCGCCGCGCGAGGTGGCCGCTCGCATCGTGGCGGCGCTCGACGTGGGCGACCTGTGCGAACCGCCGGAGATTGCCGGGCCGGGCTTCATCAATCTGCGGCTGCGCGGCGATTGGCTGATCGGTCTGCTGCGGCGGGCCGTGGCCGATCCCCGGCTGACCATCGCTCCGACCGCTCACCGGCGCACCTACGTCATCGACTACAGCTCGCCCAATGTGGCCAAGCCGATGCACGTGGGTCATATCCGGTCCACGGTCATCGGCGACGCGCTGTATCGGATCTTGAGCTTTCTCGGACACCGCACGATCAGCGACAACCACCTGGGTGACTGGGGCACCCAGTTCGGCATGATCATCTTCGGCTACAAACACTTCCTGGACCGCGAGGCGTACGAGCGGGCACCGGTGGCCGAGCTGAGCCGGCTGTACAAGCTGGTCAATCAGTTGGTTGATTACCACGAGGACCGCGGGCGGCTGCCGGAGCTGGAAGCGCGGTGCGGGCAGCTTGAGTCCGAAGCCGCTCGGCTGCGAGCCGCGTCCGAGGCCGCCACGGGCGCCGACGTGAAACCGGCGGCCAAGGCGCTGCGCCGCGCCGAGGGTCAACTGGAGGAAGCCCGGCAAACCTGGCGGCAAGTGCGTCAGAAACTGGCCGACGTGGACGCCGACCCGCGACTGTCGAGCATCGCGGCCAGCCACGCGGAGATCGGCGAACTGGTGCTGCGGGAGACCGCCCGGCTGCACGCCGACGATCCCGAAAACCTGGCGCTGTGGCACGAGTTCCTGCCGGCCTGCCGCCAGGAGATCCAGAAGATTTACGATCAGTTGGGCGTGCGGTTCGACGTGGAGTACGGCGAAAGTTTCTACCAGCACCTGCTGGCCGCCGTGGTCGAGGACTTCCAGGCCCGCGGGCTGAGCCGGGAGAGCGAAGGGGCGACGTGCGTGTTCCTGGATGGCTTCGACGCGCCGATGATCATCCGCAAACGCGACGGCGCGTTTCTGTATTCGACCACCGACCTGGCGACGATCAAGTATCGCCTGGACACCTGGCGGCCCGACGCCATTCTGTACGTGGTGGACCACCGCCAGAGTGAGCATTTCCAGAAACTGTTCGCGGCAGCTCGGCTGTGGGGCTACCACGACGTGGAACTGCGGCACATCAGCTTCGGCACCGTGCTGGGCGAAGACGGCCGCCCGTTCCGGACACGCGCCGGGGATACCGTCGGACTGGAGGGGCTGCTGGAAACGGCCGAACAGAAAGCCTGGAAAGTGGTTTGCGAAAACGACGACGCCAAACCGCAGGGGGCGGAGCTGAGCGACGAGCAGCGGCGGCACGTGGCCCGAGTCGTGGGCCACGCCGCGATCAAATACGCCGACCTGTCGCACAATCGGACCAGCGACTACGTGTTCAGCTACGACAAGATGGTCGCGCTGGAAGGCAACACGGCGACCTATATGCAGTATTCCTACGCCCGCATGCAGAGCATCTTCGACAAGGGTGGCGTACGGGCCGAGGAGCTGCGCGAGCGGGACGTCGAACTGTGCCTGGACCACCCGCAGGAACGCGGCCTGGCCCTGGAACTACTGCGGTTCGAAGAGGCGTTGACCGATACGCTGGCGGATTACCGGCCCAACCTGCTGACCGGCTACCTGTTCGGCCTGGCGCGGCGATTTTCGGAGTTCTACGAGCAGTGCCCGGTGCTCAAGGCCCCGACGCCCGAGCTGCGCGACAGCCGGCTGCTGCTCTGCGACCTGACCGGACGCTCGATCCGCCTGGGCCTGGAACTGCTGGGGATCGAGGTGGTCGAGCGTATGTAACGGCGCCGCGGCGTCCGCGGCCGCGTTGGCGTTGCGACTCGCATGTGGTCCGAAGCGTGTGAGCGAGGCGAGTTGCGGACTCGGCAAGGATTTGTTGGGAGCGACGGATGGCCACGCACACGCCAGGGCAATTCGCCAACCAGATCCTGACGGGCGACGCGCTGGACTGCCTGGGCCGGTTGCCGGACGAGCTGGTCGATACCACGGTGACCAGTCCTCCCTACTATCGCCAGCGGGACTACCAGGGCCCGGAACAGCTCGGACAGGAGGCCACGCCCGAAGAGTATGTCGAACGGCTGGTCGGCGTGCTGAACGAGTGCCGGCGAGTGACCCGGCCGAGCGGCAGCTTGTGGCTGGTGCTGGGAGACAAGTATCAGGACGGCCAGTTGCTGGGCCTGCCCTGGCGGGTGGCGCTGGCCGCGCGCGACGCGGGTTGGATCCTGCGCAGCGACGTGATCTGGCACAAACCCAACGCCATGCCGTCAGCCGTCAAGACCCGGCCCACGACGGACCACGAGTATGTGTTTTTCTTCACCCGTTCGGCCCGCTACTACTACAACGCCGACGCCGTTCGCGAGCCGCACGTGACGTTCGGCCCCCAGAGTAAGATGCGCGGCGGCCGCCGGCACTTCCACCAGCGGAACAGCACGCCCGAACAGGGCAAGAACGGGGGCCAGAGCAACTTGCACAAGGGGCGCTGGGATCAGGCGTTCCACCCGCTGGGCCGCAACAAGCGCACGGTCTGGTCCGTGCCCCTTTCGAAGTTCCGCGAAGCCCACTTCGCCGTCTTTCCCGAACCGCTGGTCGCGACGTGCGTCCAGGCTTCCTGCCCGCCGGGCGGCTTGGTGTTCGACCCGTTCCTCGGCAGCGGCACCACGGCCGTGGTCGCCCAGCGCCTCGGGCGCAGCTACCTGGGCATCGAGTGTGTCGAGCAGTACTGCCAGATGGCTCGCCGGCGCCTGGCCAATTGACCTCTGGGGTCGATTTGGCAGGTTGGGGGAGATACGGTCGGGGGTGTTTTTAAATCGAACCCAGAGGTCAATGGGGGCAGAGGTCAAAGGGGACACGGGCTGGAAGCCCATGCTACGTGCAATTGACCTCTGGGGTCGATTTGGCAGGATGGGGAAAGTACGGTCGGGTGTGTTTTTGAATCGAACCCAGAGGTCAAAGGGGAGAGGTCAAAGGGGACACGGGCTGGAAGCCCATGCTACTTCGGCGGGGTCTTAACTGGCTTCGTCCGTTTCCTTGGCGCCGGCGTGGGCCGCCTGGCGGCCGGTGGAGCGTCCCGGTTTGACCGTTTCGTCGTAGCGGCCAAAAATCATCCGGCCGGCGCTGGTCTGCAGCACGCTGGTGACGGTGATCCGCACCGTTTCGCTGATGTGGTCGCGGCCCCCTTCCACCACGATCATCGTGCCATCGTCCAGGTATCCCACGCCTTGCCCGTGTTCCTCGCCCGGCTTGACGATCCGCACCTCGAACTGCTCGCCCGGCAGGAACACGGGTTTCAGCGCATTGGCCAGATCGTTCAGGTTGATCACCGGCACGTTGTGCAGGCGGGCCACCTTGTTCAGGTTATAGTCGCCGGTCACGACCTTGCCGTCCAGGTGCTTGGCCAGCAGGACCAGTTTCATGTCGACGGCCTGGCCGGCCATTTCCGGCAGTTCGCGGTCGTGGATCTTCAAATCAACGCGGTCGTTATTCCGCAAGCGGTTCAGGATGTCCAGTCCGCGCCGGCCCCGGCTGCGGCGCAGACGATCGTTGCTGTCGGCGATGGCCTGCAATTCGGCCAGCACAAAGCGGGGCATGATCAACTGGTTGTCCAGCACGTTGGCCTCGACCACGTCGGCAATCCGGCCGTCGATCACCACGCTGGTGTCCAGCACGTAGGGCCGTAGTCCCTTGACTTCCTTGGCAAACTCGACGTAGGGGATAATGAACCGGAAGTCGTCCCTGGTTTGCAGCAGCAGGCTGATGCAGACATAGCACAGGACGATTCCCAGCACCAGTTGGACCGAACCGGCGTAGGGACTGGGCGCGTTCGTGTCGGTGATCAACAGGGGCGTCAGCGCGAGCCCCACGATGTAGGTCAGGAACAGTCCAATCAGAATGCCGAAATAGACGCAGGTGATGATTTCCAAACGTTTCCGAGCGACGCTCAGGTCGATGCCAATCACCACCAGCGCCAGCGTGACGACGGCCCCAAACACGGCCAGCGGCGAGCCGATCGGATCGTCCTTGTATTCGGGCGACGTGATCAGGTAGACGCCGACACCAACCGCCACAGCCAAAAAGGCGGCGCGCAGGATCCAGAGACTCATGAGTGTGCCGGGCGGCGGGTGGCCGCAGTTGAAGGATGGTGGAGCGCCAGCCAGCGGCCCGCACCCCGGTGATCGCCTGCCGTCTGTTCCGAACGGTCAATTCTACCAACCCGTGCCCTTTGGGCCATCCCCCCATCCAATGGGGAATAGCTGGCAGTAAAGCTGATCGCAGGAACGGTCGGTGAGTGATGCCAGGTAGTCACCCACGGCCCGCGGCAGTCCGACGGAGTCCACACGCTCCGCGAACTCCGGCGGCAGGCGAGCGGGTTCGGCGCGAAGCGCGGCAAACAGCTCGCGCAGCCGCCGCTGCGCCTGTTGCCGCACTCGGATCAGTCGCGGGTGGCGGTACACGCGCTGGTACAGAAATCGCTCCAGCTCCGTCTTGCCCTGCTGGATGCCCGGGCTGGGTGCCAGCCGGAAACCGGCACGGGCGGGCTGGTCGGCCGAACGGAAATCGGCCGCCGCCAACCGCGGCCACGAGGCCAGCAGCAGATCCTCCACCTGACGATCGATCAGAGCGTGCACCAGCGCCTTGCGACGCGTGAGTTCGGGCAGCGGGCCCTCGCGGTCCTGGATTTCCCGCAGCAGGTTGGCGACCAGCGGCAGGTCGGCCAGTTCGTCCAGCGACACCAGACCCAGCATGACCGCGTCGTCCGTGTCGTGCGCGTTGTAGGTGATGCTGTCCGCCGCGTCGACCACTTGGGCTTCGAGCAACGGAGCGGGCCCCGCCTTTGCCGCGCGATACTGTTGTCCGGCCAACACCTCGCGGGTCAGGTTCAGTCCGGGATAGGCCTGGCACCGAACCTCCAGTTGGCAGACCAGCGTCAGGGCGAACTGGTTGTGGGAAAAGCCGCCTTCGTCCGCCAGACACTCGTCCAGCGCATCCTCGCCGGCGTGTCCGAACGGCGGATGGCCCACGTCGTGCATCAGCGCCAGCGCCTCGATCAGATCCTCGTTCAGGCCCAGCGCCCTGCCGATGGTGCGGGCGATCGACGCCACTTCCATCGTGTGCGTCAAGCGGGTGCGGTGGTAGTCGCCCATGTCACCCGTGAAGACCTGCATCTTGCCGCTCAGCCGGCGGAACGAGGCACTATGCAGGATGCGGTCGCGGTCGCGCTGGAAGGGTCCCCGGTAGGGATGTTCGGCTTCGGGAAATTCGCGCCCGAGCGACTGGGCGCCCGGCATGGCATAGGGTGCCAGGATCGCGCGTTCGCGGTCGGCCGGTTGCCAGAAAAACGGGGCTTGGTCCAATTGTTTCGGATCCTGGGCTAGCTGGTGCAACTGACGGCGCGGGTTCCCACCGGACTGTGACCTGCGCCATTCTACGACTCCCTGCCGGGTTGTGCAGAGTCCGAATTCATTGGCCCAGGCCCCGGCGCGCGGTCGCTTGCCGGCGCGGGCGGACGCGGTTAAGGTGGAAAGTTTGCCCTGGACAAAAATTGCCGGTCCAGCCGGGCTGGGCCGTTCCCCTTTCGGTCTGCGCATGGCAAGCACCCTCGACGACACCACTCGCGACGCGGGTGACGTGATCCGGATCCGCGGCGCGCGAGTCCATAATCTGCGGAATCTGGAACTGGATATCCCGCGGGACCAGATGGTGGTGATCACCGGGCCCAGCGGGTCGGGCAAGAGCAGCCTGGCGTTTGACACGCTGTTCGCCGAGGGCCAGCGGCAGTACATCGAGAGCCTGTCGGTGTACGCGCGGCAGTTCCTGCATCAGTTGGAGCGGCCCGACGTCGACTTGATCGAAGGCTTGCAGCCGACGATCTGCATCGATCAGCGGCCCGGCAACCAGAACCCGCGGAGCACGGTGGCCACGGTCACCGAAATCTACGATTACCTGCGCCTGCTGTTGGCCCGCCTGGGCGAGCCGTTCTGTTATCAATGCGGGGCGCCGATCCGCCAGCAGACGCCCGAACAGATTCAAGACGCGCTGCTGGAGCTGCCCGAAGGTTGCAAGGTGCTGCTGATGGCGCCTCTGGTCCGCGGACGCCGCGGGCAGCATGAGGAGGTGTTCGAGCAGATTCGCAAGGCCGGCTGGATCCGCGCGCGGGTCGACGGGCAGGTGTACGAGCTGGACAACGTCCCCCCGCTCGCCGCCCGCAAGAACCATCACATCGAGGCGATCGTGGATCGGATCATCATCCGGCCGGGCGTGCGAGCCCGGCTTGGCGAGTCGATCCAGCAGGCTCTGCGGCATTCCGAGGGGCTGGTGTCGATCTGTTATTACGACGAGTCGGCCTCGGCCCAGGATCCGGATCCGGATCCGGATCGGGACCAGGGCAACGGACCGCCGGGCGGCGTGTGGCGCGACCGGCTGTTCAGCACGTTGTACTCCTGCCCGGAGTGCCAGATCAGCTATGAAGAGGTCGAGCCCCGGACGTTCAGCTTCAACAGTCCCCACGGCGCGTGTCCGCAGTGCGAGGGGCTGGGGCGGCGGACGCAGTTTGATCCGGAACTGGTGTTGCCCGATCGGGGCCTGTCGCTGGCCCAGGGAGCGATCGCGGCCTGGCGCGGCGCGACGGCGGCGACGGTGCGGAAGTGGCGCGAGCAGCTCGTCCCCTGGTTGCGAGCCAGCGGCGCCGACTGGGAGACGCCGCTGTCGCAAGTGGACGACGCCGCTCTCTCCCGGCTGCTGCACGGCGACGGCAAGCAGTTTCAAGGCGTCCTCACGTGGCTCGAAAAGGAATTCGCCACTTCGCACCGCAAGCCACGGCTGGAGGAGCTGGAGTCGTTTCGCGGCGAGGTGGTCTGTGCGGCCTGCCAGGGCTCGCGGCTGCGCCCGCAGGCGCTGGCCGTGCGCGTCGCCGGCCGTTCGATCCACGACCTGGTGCGGATGAGTGTCGAGGAGGCGGGCCGGTTCTTCGCCACGCTGGCGTTTCCCGCGGCGCAGCAGCCAATCGCCGGCCCGTTGCTCCAGCAGCTTCGTCATCGCCTGCAGTTCCTGGCCCGGGTGGGCGTCGACTACCTGACGCTCGAGCGCTCCGCCGATACGCTCAGCGGCGGCGAGCTGCAACGCGTCCGCCTGGCCACCAGCATCGGTTCGGGGCTGGTCGGCGTCTGCTACGTGCTGGACGAACCTTCGATCGGCCTGCACCCGCGCGACAACCAGCGTTTGATCGACGCGCTCCGGGACTTGAACCTGCAAGGCAACACGGTGCTGGTGGTCGAGCACGACGAGGCGATGATGCGGCAGGCCGATCACCTGATCGACATGGGTCCCGGCGCCGGCTGCCAGGGCGGGCAACTGGTCGCTCAAGGCACGCCGCCGGAAGTCTGCCGCGCGCCGGCGTCGCTGACCGGCCGGTATCTGAGCGGCGAGCTGCGGATCCCGGTCCCCGCCACGCGCCGCCGCGTGGCCCGCTCCCGCGCGCTGGTCCTGGAAGGCGTGACGACCAACAACCTGAAGGACGTGCGGGTGCAGTTTCCGCTGGGCGTCCTGATCTGCGTGACGGGCGTGAGCGGTTCGGGCAAGAGCTCGCTGATCAACGAAACGCTGGCCCCGGCCCTGATCCGGCGGCTGGGCGGCAACGCGCCCCGGCCGGGACCGCACCAGAGCCTGCGCGGCACGGGACACGTCGACAAGGTGATCCAGATCGACCAGGCCCCCATCGGCCGCACGCCGCGGAGCAACGCCGCGACGTACACCGGGGTGTTCGATGAGATTCGCAAGGTGTTCACCAACACGCGTGACGCCCGGCAACGCGGTTACAACGCCAGCCGCTTCAGCTTCAACGTCAAGGGAGGCCGCTGCGAGGCCTGCCAGGGGCAGGGACTGCGGAAGATCGAGATGAACTTCCTGCCCGACCTGTACGTGACCTGCGACGAATGCGGCGGAGCGCGCTTCAACTCGGCCACGCTGGAAGTCAAGTACAAGGGCCGCTCGATCGCCGGCGTGCTGGACATGAGCGTGGACGAAGCGAGCGAGTTCTTCGCCAACCTGTCCAGCATCCACCGGCAACTGGTCAGCCTGCGGCAGGTGGGCCTGGGATATTTGCCGCTGGGCCAACCCTCGACCACCTTGTCCGGCGGCGAGGCCCAGCGGATCAAGCTGGCCACGCAGCTCGCCCGGGCCGAAACCGGCAAGACCGTGTACCTGCTGGACGAACCCACCACGGGCCTGCACTTCGAGGACATCCGCAAGCTGCTGGAAGCATTCAGCCAACTGGTCGATCACGGCAACACGGTGATCGTGATCGAACACAACCTGGACGTGATCAAGTTCGCCGACTGGGTGATCGATCTGGGCCCCGAAGGCGGCGCGAAGGGGGGCTATCTGCTGGCCGCCGGCACGCCCGAGGACCTGGCCGCCCTGCCCGACAACAGCACCGGGCAGTTTCTTCGCCTCCTGCTGGCCGACGGACGGTAAAGGGTCCGGGAGTGTTCTTAATCGATGAAGGAAGCCAGGCCGCGCAGCAATCGCGAGTGCCAACGAGGGATTGCGCAGTCCTGGGAAAACGGGCCACTCGGAACCTACAAGTCGCCGTCGCCAATCGCGTCCCAGGGATGTTTGAACTTGGGCTGTGAAATGACCCCCGCTTGCTTGGTAGCTGTGCTGGGAAAGACCGTGTTTGCCTTGGTAGTGCCGCCGGCTGCTTCGACGACCAGGTCACAAAATGTGACGCAGTCGTGCCACGGTACCCAGCAGTATCCGCGCAACATGCACTCAGTGACATAGTTTCGCGCGGCTGTCTTGTCCGGCAGCTTCAACGGCAGCATACCCCACATGGTTTTGGCAGTCTCTTCCAGAAATCTACCCCACTGGTCATGAGGCATGAACCGGACAGGATGGGTGCCAGGCTCGCAAGAGTGGACGTATCCGATTGATGGGTTAATCAACAGGACAGCATGGCCGAATGGATTTCCGCCAGTTCCCGACACGTAGCAGGTAGCGGACCCTTTGAATCGCAAAAGCCCGTCAGGGATCTTCGTAAGTATGACTCCCTCGTAATCTCCAGGTGGCTCGATATAGTCGCCCGTCGGAATCTCGATGCCAGCGCCTGGGATGTAGATGGACACACTTATTCCCCCGAGTGAAGGTGGAGAGTGACCAAGCCGTCGCTGAAATAACGGCGTTCCGGCCGGGAAATGCAAGCGATGAGAGCTTGAAAAGAACGCTGCCAGAAAAGTGACGTGCCGTGACGCTGCGGGATGAGTTTACAGCGCCACGTTGGACGTGGCAACTTAAAAAAGAATCAGTTTTCTCAACACTCACTCCCCTGCCCTGGCACTGCTACTTGCCGGGCGGGAGCGAGGCGTTCCACCAGAGCTTGATCTTTCCCGCCATCCGTTCAACCACTTCGGCATGCTCGGCCGCCACGTTGCGCGTCTCGAACGGGTCCTCGAGCAAATCGAACAACTGCGGCTCCCAGATCCGCGGCTTGTGCGACGACTTGTAGCGTCCCAACTGGCCGTTGTAGTTGAGCAGCAGTTTCCAGCGGCCCTCGATGCACCAGCGGTACAGCAGGCTGCGGGAAGGATCGTCCACGTCGGCCACGTCGTGCGCGAAGCCCTCGCCGAAAATCGCCTCGCGCGTCAGCGGCCGGCCCTGGCAGGCGTCCAGCAGGTTGACTCCCGGCAATTCCCGCGGCGCCTCGACGCCGCAGGCGGCCAGCACGGTCGGTGCGATGTCGATGCTGCTGACCACGCTGGAGTGGGTGCCCGGCGGGATCTTGCCCGGCCAACGGAACATGATCGGCGTCCGCGTCCCGCCGTCATATGCCGACTGCTTGGAACGCGGCGCGTAGGCCTGGCTCCAGCCCGCGGGCACCTCGGTCTGTTCCGTCCGCTGGATCCAGCCGTTATCCGTCACGTAGACCACCAGCGTGTTCTCGCGCAGGCCGTGTTCGTCCAGGTAATCCAGCAACTGACCGCACGTTTCGTCGAACCACTCGCACATCGCCCAGTATTTGGCCAGCGCCTCAGGCCGGCCCGCCTGCTGGTACTTTTCCAGCAGCCGCGCTGGCGGATTGTGCGGCGTGTGGGGCAGGAACGGAGCGTACCACAGCAAGAAAGGCTGGTCGCCGTTCTGGGCCAGAAAGTCGAACACCGGTTGCAAGCCTTGCCGCCCGATCTTCAGCCCCTCGTCGCCATGCCGGCCGCCGCGCTGCGGGTCGCCGTGCGTCATGCCGGCCGTGAAGCCACCCCGCCGGTAATTCCCCTCCCACCACTTGCCGCTCTGAAAACTGGCATAGCCTTTCGCCGCCAACAGACGCGGCAAGGTCGGCACGCGATCGATGTGGCTGATCAACCGCTCGCAAAGCTGACGATACTCCGCCGAGTTCCGCTGGCCCGCTGGACCTCCGTCCGCCAGTCCCGGGTCGTTGCCCGTGATCCCGTGCTGATGCGCATAGAGCCCGGTCAGGATGGTGGCCAGCGACGGACGGCAGAGCGCCGTGGGGACATAGCCGCGAGGAAACACGGCACTCTCGCGGGCCAACTGGTCCAACCGCGGAGTGCGCACGTGCTCGTGGCCCAGAAAGCCGTAGTCGGTCCAGGCCTGATCGTCGGAAATAATCAGCACCACATTCGGCGGTCTCGACGCGGCCTGATCCCGAGGTGCGTCCTCGGCGACGGCGCTCGCGGCCAGCCCGCCAATGGTCAGCAGCATCCAGCAGGCAAACGCTGGAACCGGGCAGCAATGCCGAGCGTCTCGCATGGTGTGCATCCCCGCCGAAGGCTTGTGGTCGCTGGGAGACCATCGTATGGTCGGGCATTCATCATAATGGGGAAGTTGTCGGTTGTCAGTTGTCGGTTGTCAGTTGTCAGAGCAGGTAACCGTTCACGGGAGTTGGAGATTCAGATCGGCGATGAGGAAACAAACCGATCCTTCTGGCCCCCTCCCCGCTTCGAGATCGTGCAGCTTTTAAGCTGTTTTGGGTATGGAGCTTGGGATGATGAACCAATGGTCAGCTCGACTTCGCCGAGCCCCCCTCACAATACTTCTGGCCACCTCCCCGGAAGCCGGGGAGGGGGCCAGAGGGATATCAAGGGGGAGCGCTCGCCGAAGCCGAGGCCGACTAAATTTCCTGCGGTCGTCACGCCAAATTCCCTCGGCAGAACAACTCAAACGCTGCACGATCTCCTTCGGGGAGAGGGCCAGAAGCGTGTCCGCAAACGCAGCGGACCCGCGGGCCGCCGTTCACTCGACCGGCGGGCTGGTCAAGAAACCACGCCGCCCGCGACAAGGCGCGGGCGGCGGGTCCTCCTGGGTGTGAACTCTGCGGCGCTGAGGGTCTTGCTGCGCCAGGCACTAGAAGGTCAGGATCATGTCCATGCCGAAGCCCAACTGATCGTTATCGGTGGCCGGCACGATGAACCCGTCGTCGTCCTTGTCCCAGCGGATTTCCGGGCGGAAGATCAGGTTCGGATGCGGCTTGTAGTTCATCCCGAACGTCAGCTCGTACAGATCGGCCCGGTCGCCGATGTCCAGCTTGGTGTTGAACCATTCGAACCGCACACCGGCCGACCAGCAGTCGCTCAGATCGTAGAACAGGTAGTTCGCCACGCTGTAGCGGTGAGCGAAGGCGTCGCCCGCCGGGTCCTCGATCGGGGCGCCGTTGTAGTCCATGAAGTCGCTGAGCAGCACGTAGTTGAGCTTTTCGGTCAGGGTCACGTCGAGCACGATGCTGTGCGAATAGCCGCTGGCGGACGTGCCGAAGCCGATCTTGCCGAAGGTCGTGGTGTAGATCAGCGTGATGTCCTCGGTCAGCGCCAGGCTGATGCCGCCCAGGAAATTGTCGCCGCCCCAGGTGTCGAAGCCGGTGTCCCAGCCCTTGGTCCAGCCGCCGTAGACCGTCACGTCGTCGTTGGCCTCGTAGGTGGCCAGCGCCCCGGTGTGCGTGAACGGCTCGGCGTTGTACATCGTGAAGGCGTGCGAGTAGAAGAAGTTGCCATTGGCGGGCACCACTTCGTAGCCGGCGATCGTGAAGAAGTGGCCGACCTTGATCGACAGGTCGCCATAGGCCGCTTCCACGTAGGCCTGCGGGATCGCGTGGCCGTAGTAGTTGCCGGCGTCCCAGTCCACGTCCCAACTGCCCGGCGGGTTGCCAAAGGCCTGAGTGTCGGGACCGTCCGTGCCGTACACGTAGTCAAAGCGGAAGCCCCAGTCGAACCCGCAACTGCCGTCGGCTTCCTTGCCGATATAGCCCCAGGCCTGGTGCAGTTGGACGGTGTCCGGGTAATTGTTGAACATGCCCGTGTTGTAAGTGTGATAGCCAACCTGGACCCAGCCGCCGACGTCCAGCTTGGATTCGTGGCAGGGGCCCATGATCTGGTCCCACAAGCTGATCGGGTCGCCCGTCTTGCAGGGCAGCACGCTGCCACAGCAAGTGTCACAGCCGCCGCCGCAACTGCCGTCGCAGGTCGTGTCGCAGGCGCCGTCACAGGCCCCATCGCAGGCCCCGTCACAGGCAGCCCCCGCCCGCGTCGCACTTCGGCTGGCAGGTATCGCAGCCCGCGTCGCAGCCGTCGCACGAGGCCAGCTTGACCTGGGCTTGCGAGCTGCCGGCATAGTACGAACTGGCGCCACTGACGGCGCCGGTCTGGGCGAAGGCGACCGAACCCGTGAGGGTTGCGAGCGAGGCGAGCACCGCCGCCGTCAACAGTGATTGAATCTTCATGGAATCAGTTTCCTTAACGTGGGGCAATTCCTGTCGCCGCCGTGTGGCGATGCCGAATGGATCCGGGCTGGCGCCGCCGACAGCCTTTCCCGCCTCGAATGGCTTGCCGCATTTCACCGCCGGCTCGTCGCCTGCCGCTGTCCCGCACGCACGTCGCATACGCACGCAGTGCCGGCGACTCGTCGAGTTGTCGTCGTGTAAGGAATTTTCGGGCCGTACGAGACGCAGAATTGGCAAAAAACCTGCCAAGCCGGACTCACTGCCCAGACTTCCCCTTTTCACACCCGCCGCCGCCAAGTTGCTCCAGTTGCCACTGGTGGCTTACAATGCTGGGCAGAGAAAAGGAGCCTGAACCATTCATTTGCGGCCCCGACGCTCACCGCCCCCCCCCGCGTGCACTCGCCCACATCCTTCCCGCGACGGCCTGGCTGATGAACCCGACCCCTGCTGGACAAGCGACCCCTGCTGGCCTGGAAACTTCGCCCCGCGCCGGCCGTTCGATGTTCCCCGCATGGTCTGCCTGCCGGCCGGCGGCCTGGCTGCTGCTGGCTTCGATCGGCAGCATCTCGGCCAAGCCGGCAACCGCGGCCGATCCGCCGCCGGACGCCGGCGGTGCGCCGTACGAACGGATCGTGCTGGATGACCAGCCGGTCGCCTACTGGCGTTTTTCCGCCGCTCCCCAGTCGCCAACCGCCGACACGCCCGCCGCACCCGACACGGCCAGCACACCCGACCTGGCCGCCGCTGCGGGCCTGCCAGCCGT
>JAGFJK010000256.1 GCA_024102795.1 Pirellulaceae bacterium | reverse complement strand
GCCAGCGCCTCGCGGGCCTGCTCATGCGTCGGGTTCACCCGCAAGGCCTGTTGAAAGCAGGCCTTGGCCTTGTCGTGCTGGTCCTGGCTGGCATACACGAAGGCCAGATTATAGTAGGCATCCGATTCGTTGCCCGCCTCGGCGAACTCGGCGAACGCCTCGTCGTACCGCTGCTGCTGACCCAGCACCATGCCCAGGTTGTTGCGGTAGCGGGCATTGTCCGGCTCCAGCACCGTCGCCTTCTGCAACGCGCTCTCGGCCTTCGTCAACTTTCCCTGCAGGTAGAAGCAGTAGCCCAGGTCGTTGAACAGCTCCGCATCCGTCGGGTTCCGCTGCAGGGCCTGGGTGTACAGCCGCTGAGCTTCGTCGTGCCGCCGCTGCCGGTCGGCCACCACGCCCAGCCGATGATAGGCCTCGCTCCGCTGCGGATGGCTGGCGATCAGCCGCTTGTAGACGCCGCGCGCCTCGTCCCAGTTGCCGGCCTGCTCCAGGTTGCGCCCCTTGGCCAGTTCCAGCAGGTACGAACCCCGCGGACTGTTCGGCTCGCCGCCGCCGCCGTCCGCTCGCGTGGCAGCCGACGAGGACTGCCCCGACGACGACTGCGCCGAGCCGAACGGCAACTTCCAGGCCAGCCGATCGCCCGCCGCCGGCGCTCCGCAGCCCGCCTGCCCGCTTGCCAGCAACAGGCCGCCCGCCAGCAGCAGCCACGTGGTGCACAATCCGCGTCGTTTCATCTGCGTATCCTTGTCAGCGATAGCTGCCGCCCGTGCCGCCGAAGCGCCGGCCCGATCCGCCGCCGGAACCGAACTGCCGGCTGAGCACCGACTGGTAGCTGCGTTCGCCTTCCACGGCCGTGAAGCCCTCGGCAAACGCCGAGGCGACGACGACGCGATTCTCCGCTTCGGGCACGCCCAGGCGAGCCAGTTGTTCCACGATGGTCTGCCGCCGCAACTGGTCCAGTTGCGGCCGCTCGTCATGCGGGCTCTGCTCGATCACCACCGGAAACGGCGCGTGCTCCAGCCGCAACGCCACCTGCTCCAGGTGCCGCTTGGCGCCCGGTGCCAGCTCGGCCGTGTCTCCCACAAACTCGTGATCGAAGAAAATGAAATCGGCCGCCTCGGCGTTCGTCTGCATCGTCTCCCAATGCGCGTCGGTCACTTGGCCCAGCGGGAACGGGCGATCGTGCGCCGGCCCCTGGTGGGCCACCTGGTGATGCAGGCAACCACCCGCCAGCAGGCAACCGCCGGCCAGTGCCAGCCGCCAGCGGATGGAGAGCGAGAAAAGGGTCATGGGTCGGACTCCCGGGGAGTTGTCAGTTGTCAGTTATCAGTTGTCAGTTGCTTACTGCCCGTGGCCGAAGGGGCCGGAGATCATCGAGGGGCCGCCGGAGCCGTAGCGCTTCTTGAGGCGCGGCCAGACGGTGCTGCGATATTCCTTGGTGGGATCGCCTTCCAGGTGTCCGCCGAGGAAGAACTGTTTATTGTTGGGTTCGGTGACGTCGAAGCCAGGCAGCGGCGGCACCTCCTCGGCCTCCATCGGCTGCACCAGTTCCGGCGTAACCAGGATGATCAGTTCGGTCTCGCTGCGGGTGATGTCACGGCGGCCGAAGATCTGCGAGAGCAGCGGGACGTTGCCCACGTTGTTGCCGGCCATGGTATCTTCCAGCAGCCCGGCGATGGCCAGGGTCTGTCCCTCGCGCATCTCGACGGTCGTCGTCACCGCTCGCACGTTCAGCCCCGGCGTCTCGCCGACTTCCAACTGGTTGTTGATCTGGCTGAATTCCGGAGCGACTTCCAGGCGGATGCGATCCTTGTCCAGGACGACCGGCATGAAGCTGATGATCACGCCGAAGGCCCGGAAATCGGTGGTCACGGCGTTCAGCCCCACGCTGCCGACGACGGTTGGCACGGCAAACTCGCCGCCGGCGACGAATGTGGCCGGCCGGCCGCTCATCGTCACCAGCGTCGGTTCCGACAGCAGCCGCAGCACGCCCCGCTGTTGCAGCCAGCGGATGCCGACGCGAATATCGTCGCCGTCAAACTGGGTCAGCAGCGCGGGCGTATCGCCGGTGGCGACGTTGATCATCGACTGCAGGAACATCGCGCTGCCTTCGGGATTGTTGCTGAAGTTGGCAATCCCGTCGATGTCCAGGCCGAAGCCCCGCACGGCGGTGCGGTTCAATTCGGCGATCTTGACCTTGAGTGCCACCTGCTGGACGCCGGGCACGCGGAGCATGTTGATCACCTGCATCCGCTGCCGCTGGCGGTTGCGGCCGCTGGCCTGGTCGTCGATCACCTCGGCGGCGTAACCGCTGGACAGGCCCGTCGTGGCGCCAAAGCCACGGTTATAGACCCGGCTGCCGGTTTGATTGCGGACCACGGTCAGAATCTGCGACGCTTCCTCCGAATCCTTGGCCTGGCCCTTGACGATCAGCTTGTCGGCCATCACCAGCAGGCGGACCTTGCTGTCGGGGAACAGGTCGGCCA
>JAGFJK010000244.1 GCA_024102795.1 Pirellulaceae bacterium | reverse complement strand
CCGCGACCGATTCGACCGTCGCCGCTCGGCCCGCGACCGCGGCGGGCACGGCGGGCGGTGCCGCTTGCCCCAGCGGCTCCTCGAAGCTGGCAGGGCGGACTTCACCGCGAACGGCCGGTTGCAGGCGAGCTTGCACGGCCAGGTGCTGAGTGCTGGCGCGGTTGGCCCGCCGCAGTTGCCAGCCGGCCTCCTGGCTGGCGTAGAACTGCACCAGCCAAAGCAACGAAGGTTCCACCAGCGGATGATCGGGATATTGCGCGAGCAGGCGTTCGAAGGCGTCCGCCGCCAGCAGCGGCTTGCCACTCTGCCGGTAACGCTCGGCCAACTGGTACAGGATTTCACCGCCGCTTGAGCCGCCCAGCCCGTGAGTCAGATCGTCCAACTGCGACAGCCAGGCGGCGTCCGCGCTGCCCACCTGCGTCCGGTCGATCAGTTGATGTACGTTGCGGCGCCGCTGCGCCCGGCGGCTCAGTTCCGCCAGGTTGACGGCGGGCATCGGCGTGGCCAGCCGACGCGCCTCGCCGCCGGGCTGCAGACTCAGGCCGTGAAAGATCCCCTGCCGGCCGACGTCTTGTGGCAGCCGGTTCAGGAGCAAGCGAAATCCGTGGCTGGACGCGGTGGGCTGGTAAGCGGACCGCAGCAGCGACGACCCGTGCGTCGCCTGGTCGGCCAGCGACTGGCCCAGGCGAGGCGCCAGTTGCGACGGATTGATGGTGACGGCGGCCGTTTCGTCGTCCCGCGCGTGGCTGAACACCTTCTGGACGGTCCAGGGGCGGAGGCCGCCGAGTGTTAACTGATCGCTGAATGCCGTGGGATCGCCCGCCTTCTGCACGGCGGACAGGACCAGTTGATTGGTCAAATGAGCCAGCGGACGGTTGCCGTGTGGCGACATTGTTTCGGTCACGACCACATCGGGACGCCATTGCCTGATGCGGCGGACAATGTGCTGTTCCAGCAGGTGCGTCCCCTGCCCGTCGGCGAACAGGTCCCAGGCCGCGACCATGCTTTCGGCCGACCAGCCCACGCCCTGTTGCCGCAATGGAAACCGCCACGCCGAGCGGGCGCCGGACGCGCCGACGGAGACCAGCGCGCGATGAGCGCGTTCCTCTGGCGGCGACGACGCGTCGAGCGGAATCTCCAGGTCGCGGCGCGCCAGCAGTTCGACCCACCCCAGATAGCCTTCTTCGCCCGACGTGCCGGCCAGCAGTTCCAGCGGCACGCGCTCGGCCTCGCTGAAGATGCCCAGCAGCGCGACCCGCGTGCCGCCGGTCCGTTGGCGGCTCCACGTGCGGCCACCGTCGCGCGTGGCCAGGATCGTACCCAGCGGTCCGCACGCCCAGCCGAGCTGCGGGTCGGCGAAGCAGAGCGAGTTGATCGGCAGCGGTTGCCCGGTGGCCAGAGCTTCCCAGCGCTGACCGCCATCGGGCGAATGAAAGACGCGCGTGCCGGGACTGCCAGCCACCCAGCAATGAGGTCCGTGAACTTCCAGGGCCTGAAAATCGAACTCGGTCGCCATCCCTGGCGGTAACGGGCCCGGCGGAGCCTGCCAGGTCAAACCGCCGTCGGATGTCTGCTGTACCAGACCGCCGTCTCCCACCAGCCAGCCGCCAGCCGGGCCCTGCAACCGCAAACGGTGCAAGTGGCGCAGTCCCAGATCCGGCCCCGGCGACGGCTTGAGCTGGCTGTAGGCCACCAGGCTCAGTTGCCCCGTGCGGCCGGCCACGGCACCCGAACGATCGTCGCGAAAGTCACCCGCCAGCCAGCCCTGGCTGTTGCCACCGGGAACCGCGGCCCAACTGCGGCCGCCATCCTCGGTGCGAAAGACGCCCGTGCGGTGCATGGCCGAGCGGTGGCCGACGGCCCAGCCGCGGCGAGCGTCCAGGAAGCGGACAACTTTCAAGGCGGGCAAGGTCAGGTTCGAGTCGGCCACCCAGCGGCGGCCGCCGTCCTCGGTCCGCAGTACGACGCCCGTGCTGGCGTGCGTGTAGGGATGCACCCAACCGCCCACGATCCAGCCGCGGCGAGCATCCACAAAGCAGATGGATTCCAGCCGGCACGAGACGGGCGAGTCCTGCAACTGCCAGCTCTGCCCGCCATCCTGAGTGTGCCAGATCACGCCCCGGTCACCCACCGCCCAGCCCTGGCTGGAGTCGACGAACCGGATGTCACACAGTTCGGCGTCCTCCAGCATCTCGGGCAGTGACGGTGGACCCGACGCCCGGGCAGGCAGCGGCGCCGCGCTCAGGATGCAAATCGCGCTGATGGCGAACCATCGGATTGCCGATGGTCCACGACACGGCCTGGCATCCTGCATGTTGGCCTCCCTTCCCTTGGCAGGTCCACTCGGCCTCGCGGCCGGCGAACCCATACGCCCGTCGTCTCGGCGTCCGCGGGGGATTCTAGCGGACTGGCCGCCAGGCAGCCAGACCAGCCTGGACCTGCTAAACTGAGGCCATCCAAAGGTTGGGATGCTCGCCGACCGGTCTCGTTCCGAGCCAGAGACTCTCGCCATGACCCGATCGCCCTTCGCCTTGTCGCCGCTCTTCCCCTTCTCGCTGGGACTGCTCGCGGTTCTGCCGTTGATGCTGGCCTGCCAGCGGACGGCACCGCCGGCTCCCGCCGATGTCTCGACGCCCACGCCACAGACGTCCGAGGCTGAAATCAACCAGCCACCCGCGGCTCCCGAACCGGAACCGGTCGCGGACGACCCGCGGGCCGTGGAGCAGCTTGAGCGGCTGGAGGCCAGTTTGCGACGTGATGAGGCGGGGCTGGTTACCAGCGTTGGCTGGAACGCGGGTCCGGCCCGTGACGTGGTCCCCCTGCTGACCGGCCTGCCCGGGCTGCGCCACCTGTCGCTGGCGGGCAGCCAGGTGACCGCGGAGGACCTGGAGGCAGTTGGAGGGCTCGACACGCTGGTGGAGCTCGACCTGTTCGACACGCAGTTGGGCGATCCGGAACTTGCGCCGCTGGCCGGTCTGCCGAGACTGGAACGGTTGTCGCTGGCGGGGACCCGGATCACGGACGATGGTCTGAAGCTACTGGCCCAGTGCCGAGAATTGCGGCAGCTCGACCTGAGCTGGACCAAGGTCAGCGGCTCGACGCTCGACGCGCTGTCGCAGCTTGCTCAACTGGAGCAACTGGATCTGTCCTGGACGGCCGTCTCGGACCAGCATGCCGAACGGCTGGCCGCTCTGACCCAACTCAAGCTGCTTTCCGTCGTGGACAGCGAGCTGACCGCGAAGGGGGTGGAGCGGCTTCGCGAGCGGCTGGCGACGACCGAGATTACCGCTCGCGATGCGGTGCGCGCGGCCATCCAGTCGGGGCGAGCGGACGATTATCGCCTGGCCGGCGCTGGCCCCGGCGACCTGGTCCGGATCGCGGCCGGTGATTATCAAACGGCCTGGAATGAGTTTCTGCAGCGGTATGCCTCGGCCGAGGATCAGGTGGCTCGCGAAGAGGTGGCGACCACGGCGCCCAGCCCGCGGCCCGTGGCCGAACGGATGCTGAAACTGGCCGAGCAGCATCCGGAACATCCGGCGGCGATCGAAGCCCTGACCTGGGTCCTGCGGGCCGACGAGAGCGACGTGCAGGACCTGCAGGAAGCGGCCATCGAGCGGTTGGTGGAGCAGTACGCGGACAATCCGCTGTTGGGAGACGGGTGTCTGCAATTGGACGCGGACACCAGCCCGGCCATTCAGAGGCTGCTTCGGGCGGTGCGCGAGTCGTCCACGGTGGAGGAAATCCGAGCGAAAGCCACCTACGCCCTGGCTGGCTCGCTGCTGGCCTTGGCCGACGATGCTCGCCAGACGCAGGACCTGACGGAACTGGATCGGGTCCGAGCGTTGCATCTTCGCGGGACGCGAGAAGTCGGCCGCTTGCTGGACATCGAGATCGAGCCGCTGCGCGCGGAAGCTGAAACTCTGCTGGCCGGAGTCGTCGAGCAACACGCGGCCGTGACAAGCGGCGAGACGACGCTGGGAGAATTGGCTGGTTCGCAACTGTTCGAACTGCGGAACCTGGCGATCGGCCAAACAGCGCCGGAAATCGCCGGTCAGGACATGGACGGCCAGCCGCTGCAGCTCAGCGACCAGCGGGGCAAGATCGTCATGTTGACCTTCTGGGGCAACTGGTGCGGTCCGTGCCGCGCGATGTTCCCTCACGAGCGCGAGATCGCCGAGCGGCTCAAGGACGAACCGTTCGTGATGCTGGGCGTCAACAGCGACCGCGACCGCGATTTGGCACGGCAAGTGATGGTGGACGAGAACCTGACCTGGCGGTCCTGGTGGGACGGCGGCAGCACTCGGGGCCCGATCGCTCGGGCCTGGAACGTCGAGCGGTGGCCGACGATCTACCTGTTCGACGCTCAGGGAGTGATCCGCTACAAGGACGTCCGCGGCGAGGAGTTGGATGCGGCGCTCGACACGCTGCTCGCCGAACTGAAGGCCGCTCCAGGAGAGGATGGAAAGTAACAGGCTTCCCCGAAGGAGGCCGAGCGGTTCTTGAGTTGTTTTGCCGGGGGAATTTGGCATTACAACCGAGGGGTACCTGGACGACCTGCACTTCGGCGATCGCCCCCCTTGATGTCCCTCTGGCCCCCTCCCCGAAGCGGGGAGGGAGCCAGAATTGATTTGTGGGGTTTCCCGCGCCGGTTTGGGAACCGGATCGAATAGTCGACCAAAATATCCTGAAGCTTGCTGGCAAAGGACTTATGAGCTGCACGATCTCCTTCCGGGGAGGGGGCCAGAGGGATTTCCAGAGGGAGCGCTCGCCGGAGTCCAGGCTGTCCAAGTTTTTCTCGGTTGTAACGCCAAATTCCCTCGCCAAATTCCTTCAAGAAACAACTCGGTAACTGATTCGTCCACCACCCGCTAACCACCGGCATCGGCCAGCGCCGCGAGCAGGCGATCGATCATTTCGGGCGTGTGCAGCGCGGTCAGGCTGAGCCGCAGCAGGCTTTGGCCCGGAGGCACCGACGGCGGGCGGATGCCGGGCACCAGCAGACCCCTGGCGCGCAGCCGAGCCGCCAGCTCCATCGTGGGCTGTGGCTCGCCGATGATCAGCGGTATGATCTGGCTGGCCGAATGCCCCGTGTTCCAGCCCTGCTCGCTCAGCCGCTGGCGCAGCTCGGCGGCCGCGGCCAGCAGGTTCCGCCGCCGCTGGGGTTCGTCACGCACGCATTGCAGCGCGGCCAGTCCGGCGGCACAGGCGGCTTCGGGCGGAGCGGTGGAGAAGACGTAGGGGCGAGCGCGGTTGGCCAGCCAGTCGATCAACGAGCGGCGGCCGGCCACAAAGCCGCCGATCGAACCAAGCGCCTTGCTCAGCGTGCCCACGCGGATGTGAACCTGCGAGTGCACGCCGCTCAGCTCGCTGGCGCCGCGCCCCTGCTGGCCGAACACGCCGGTCGCGTGCGCCTCGTCGACCAGCAGCATGGCCGCGTGCCGCTCGGCAAGTTCCGCCAGATCCGCCAGCGGCGCCAGGTCGCCGTCCATGCTGAACAGCCCGTCGGTCACGATCAGCTTGCGGCGGCAATCGGCGGCCGACCGCAGCAGCGACTCGGCATGGCCCGCGTCGGCGTGGCGATAGACCAGCGTGCGAGCGCCCGACAGGCGGCAGCCGTCGATCAAGCTGGCGTGGTTTCGTTCGTCGCTCAGGATGCAGTCGCCCGGGCCGACCAGGGCGGCGACGGTTCCGACGTTGGCGGCATAGCCGGAGCCGAACAGCAGCGCGGCCTCGGTGCCTTCGAAGCGGGCCAGCTCCCGCTCGAGATCCGCGTGCAACTGGCCGCGGCCAGTCACCAGCGGGCTGGCTCCACTGCCCCAGCCATGGGCGGGCAACGCAATGGCGACGGCCTTCCACAGCGGCTCGGCCGCCAGACCCAGATAGTCGTTCGAGCTGAAGTTGAGCAGCGCCTGGCCGTCGATGACCACGTGGGGCCGCTGAGCGGTCTGGCGAGCGACCAGTTGCCGCCGCAGCCCTTGCCGCTCCAGCGCCGCCAGTTCGTCGTCAATCCACGCCAGAGGGTCAAACGTCATGCGATGTCCTTGGCCGCGGCCGCCGCCAGCTTCAGGATGGCGTCGAATTCCCGCTTGCGCACCGGCTGCACGGACAGCCGCGAACCTTTCCGCAACAGTTCCATCTGCCGCAGGGCCGCCACGCCGCGCAGCGATTCCAGGGGGATCGGTCGAGCGAACGGCTGTTCCAGCCGCACGTCCACCATGAACCAGCGGGGGTCGTCGGCGGTGGCTTTCGGGTCGTAGTAGTTGCTGCCCGCGTCCAGTGCGGTATGATCCGGATACGCGGCACGTACGACGCGTACCACACCGACCACCGCCGGCGGTTTGGCATTGGAATGATACAGCAGCGCCAGATCGCCGACCCGCATCGTGTCGCGCATGTAGTTCCGGGCCTGGTAATTTCGCACACCGTCCCAGCAAGTTGTCTGGTCGGGCTCGGCCGCCAGGTGCTCGATCCCATAACTTTCGGGTTCGGTTTTTAACAGCCAATAATTCGCAGGTGACGACATCATGATGGGCATCGGTATCACTGAAATCCTGGTTATCGCGCTGATCCTGTTGGTCCCGCTGTTGATCATCGGGCTGGTGGTGGCCGTGGTGCTGGCGTCGTCCAAACGCAACCGTTCGGACTGACCTTGCCGACGACCTGGGCCGGAGCTCGCGCCCGGCCAGCGCGGCGCTGATTCACCTGTTGGTTGGCGATCGTTGCAGGAGCAGGCGCGTAGCACCGGCGGCGACGGCCAGCAGTCCCGCGACCAGCAGCAGCCGCCGCGCCACGGGCCAGGCCCCGGGAACTGATTCTAGCGGAGCCGAGGCCGGCTGAGCTGCCAGCGGCTGTGCCGCCGCGACCTGAGCCGAGTCGGGCTGGGG